>NZ_JBSGJZ010000012.1:0-236629 GCF_053605825.1 Saccharopolyspora sp. NPDC003752
TCGGCGAGATCCAGCCGGGTCAGATCGTGATCGTGGACGTCGAGGGCTGGGACGGCGAAGGCGCCGACGACAAGTCGCACTTCACCTTCCGCGGCAAGAGGACCGGCTTGGACCGGCAACAGCACGCGCTCTGCACCAGTTGCGCCGGGGGCGGACCGAGCGAGGAGTGACCCCCGAGTCCGCTGTGAACCGCTGGAGGCGCACTGCCGCATTGGAGCTGAAAGGGCGAGATGTCCATCACGTGGCGCCAATGGCCGCGCCGCA
This sequence comes from Saccharopolyspora sp. NPDC003752, assembly GCF_053605825.1. Taxonomy (NCBI): domain Bacteria; kingdom Bacillati; phylum Actinomycetota; class Actinomycetes; order Pseudonocardiales; family Pseudonocardiaceae; genus Saccharopolyspora; species Saccharopolyspora sp. NPDC003752. Next base: position 265 of record NZ_JBSGJZ010000012.1, read on the forward strand.
GGCATATGCGGCTGCGTTCTGTACCGTGCTGGCAGAGGAAGCCGGTGCCGTGGCCACGCGCCGCATCGTGTCCACGACGACGCGGCCGGTAGAGCTCCCCACTCCCCGAGACGCTCACGAACGGACAGACCTCCAGCGGACCCGAAACCACGAGCCCGAGCGGATCCCCTCCTGAGAACCGGGTCTGCCGCAATTTCAATGGAAATCGAAGGCCCGATTTCCATTGAAATTGCGGCAGGACGTCATGCACCGGCCAGACGATGCATGTCGCTGGGGCCATCGGGAGGGTGAGAAGCCCAATGATCACCGCTCGGGCAAGAAATCGTAGGGAGGGAGCGAGCGGTCCCACCAGATGGAGCTGGGTGCGATGGCGCGGCAATTCGACACTCGAAACCTGATCGGCCGTCCGTGCCGCGCCCTCCTGCGGACAAGCCCCCACTTCCTGGGTCAGCTGCGGCTGAGCGCCCGTTCCAGCTGTTCCTTGGTCATCTTCGAGCGGCCCTTGATGTTCTGGCGGCGGGCGTCGTCGTACAGCTGCTGCTTGGTCCGGCCACCGGGACCTTGCCGCTTGCCCGACCGCTTCCCGCCTCGCCGCTGCGGTGACATGTCCTGAGTCGACGTCTTGCTCTGCTGCCGTGCCTGCCCCTGCTGCGCCCGGTCCTTGTTCACGGTCCGCGCAGCGATCTCCTTCGCACGTCCGGCACTCGACCCGCGTTCCTGAGCCTGTTCCTTGATGTGCTCGTACTGCCGCTCTTGCTTCTTGTTCCAGGTCTGCTGCGGCATCGTTCGCACCCCCTCACAGGGTTTCCACCACGTCGGCTACCCGCGAACGACACGAAGAACACCTTCCGGCCACGGCCGTCGATGTCGATCCGCAGAGCCTATCCGGTCATTTCGTCCCAGGTCAGCAGGAGCGGGAACTCCTCGAACACCGGGACTTGGGAATCAAACGGCCTAGTCCAGCCGGCGACGTGCCCGGCGGCGGTCGCGGGACCGTACCGGCGAGCCTAGGGTTGGCGCCGTGGCCGGTCTCGCCCGTCGGGCACTTCAGTCCGAGCTGAGCGCTCCAGTGCGCGTGATGGGCGTGCTGGGCTGGTCTTGCTACGGGTTCCTCCACATCATCATTGCCTGGCTCGCGGTGGAAGTAGCCCTCGGCGATCCGAACGAGCAACCGGCTCCGCAGGGTGCGATCGGCAAGATCGCACAGCAACCCGTCGGCTTCCTGCTTCTCGCGGTCCTGGCGGTCGGCTTGATCGCGTTCGGCATCTCGCAGCTGATCATGGCGGCGATCGGATTCGGCTGGGTGCCGAGCCGCGCCACCCGCGTGGCCCGGAAGTCGGGGGCGCTTGGACGCGCGGTGCTTTCGCTCGGGCTCGGCGTCCTCGCGGCACGGCAGTCCATCGGCGGCCGAGCCGGCACGAGCAACGCGCAGCAGCAACGCCTGACCGCCGACCTCCTCGTGCTGCCAGCCGGCCGGCTCGTCGTCGGTGTGGTCGCCGTGGTGGTGCTCGTGGTCGCCGTCGCGACCATCCGGCGCGGCGTGATCCGCAGTTTCGAGGAGGACCTGAACCTGCGTCCGCTCTCGGCGAGAACCCGGGCATGGGTCAATCGGTGCGGGGTCGTCGGCTGGGTGGCGAAGGGCGTTGCGTACGCCTGCATCGGGTTCCTCTTCGCGGCTGCCGCCGTGTCCAGCGATCCCCGGCGCTCCGGAGGCCTGGATCTGGCTCTGCACCTGCTGTCCGGCTACCCCCTCGGCAAGGTGGCGCTGGGCCTGATCGCCTTCGGGTTCGTCGCCTTCGCCGTCTTCTGCTTCGCGGCGGCGAGAAGTCACCGGAGGTAGTAGCGGTTGCTCAGGACGGCGAGCAGGTAGGTCCGCGGAAGACACGACGATGCCGTACGCCCGGGCGGGCGCGCGAGCCGGTGATCGCGGAGCGAGACGGCTATGCGGGTCGTGACCGGTTGGCGGGCCGCAGCCGGCGGCCGATCGCGTCCGACACCGAACGCCACGAACTCACCGAGAAGTTCGACCGCTGCAAGGAATTGCTGCCGTTCGCCCTCGACGAGCAGCCCTGATCTAATCGCCGGGGCGCAGCAGGACCTTCACCGCGCCATCCTCCTTCCGCTGGAAGATGTCGTAGCCGTGCGGGGCCTCGTCCAACGGCAGCCGGTGCGTCGCGAGGTCGCGCACCCCGAGCGGGTCCGCCTCGTCCCGGACCAGCGGCATCAGATCACCGATCCACCGCTTCACATGGGCCTGCCCCATGCTCACCCGCACGCCCTTGTCGAACATCACCAGCATCGGCAGCGGGTCGGCGGTGCCCGCGTAGACGCCGCTGACCGAGATCGTCCCGCCACGCCGGACCGCGTCGATGCACTGGTGCAGGACCGTGAGCCTGTCCACGCCCGCCTTGGTCATCATCGGCTCCGCGACCGCGCCCGGAAGGGCGCTGACCAGCTTCTGCAGGAACTCCGCACCGGGCGAACCGTGCGCCTCCATGCCCACGGCGTCGATGGCGGAATCCGCGCCGCGCCCCTCCGTCATGGCGCGGACCGCGGAAGGCACGTCGTCGTGCGCGCGGGCGTCGATGACCTCGATCCCGTACCGCAGGGCCATCTCCAGCCGGTCCGGTTCGAGGTCCACCCCGATCACCCGGGCGCCCCTGAAGGCGGCGATCCGCGCGCTCATCTGCCCGATAGGGCCGAGGCCGAACACGACGACCGATCCCCCTTCCGGGACGGCCGCGTACTCGACCGCCTGCCATGCGGTCGGCAGCACGTCCGAGAGGTAGACGAACTGCTCGTCCGGTGGGCCGTCGGGCACCTTGATCGGGCCGAACTGCGCCTGGGGCACGCGCAACAGCTCCGCCTGCCCGCCCGGCACGCTGCCGTAGAGCTTGGTGTACCCGAACAGCGCCGCACCGCTGCCGTGCTCGCGCACCTGCGTCGTCTCGCACTGGGCGTACAGCCCGCGGCGGCACATCCAGCAGCGCCCGCAGGAGATGTTGAACGGGATCACGACGCGGTCGCCGGGCTTGATGTGGGTGACTTCGGAGCCCGTCTCCTGGACGATGCCCATGGCTTCGTGCCCGAGCACGTCACCCGGCTCCAGGAACGGCCCGAGCAGTTCGTACAGGTGCAGGTCGGAGCCGCAGATGCCGGTGGTGGTCACCGCGATGATCGCGTCGGTCGCGGCTTCCAGCCGCGGGTCCGGCACGTCGGTCACCCGGACATCGCGCGGTCCCTGCCAAGTGAGCGCCTTCACGCGCACCTCCGATGTGGTCGATCCGTTCGGCGTCACCCGGGGTGGGTCTCGCCGCCGACGGGTGCCAGCACTTCACCGGTGTAGTAGCTCGAAAGCCGCTCTGATGCGAAGAAGACGTACGACGGCGCGATCTCGTCGGGATGGGCCATGCGCCCCATCGGGGTCTGCTCGCCGAATCCCTCCACCTTGTCCTCGGTCAGCGTCGCCGGGATGAGCGGAGTCCACACCGGTCCGGGGGCCACGCAGTTGACGCGGATGCGCCGGCCGACCAGCGACTGCGCGAGCGACTGCGTGAACACGTGGACGGCGCCCTTCGACGCCGAGTAGTCCATCAGGTCCTTGTTCCCGCGCAGCCCGTTCACCGAGCCGGTGTTGATGATCGCCGCGCCGTCCGGCAGATGCTTCAACGCGGCCTTGCACAACCAGAAGATCGCGTAGACGTTGACCTTGAAGGTCCTGTCGAACTGGTCGTTGCTGATCTCGGTCAGATCGTCCTGCGGCGCTTGCGTTCCCGCGTGGTTCACCAGCACGTCCAGCCCGCCCAGCTGCGCGACGACGTCCTCGACCAGTTCGTTGCAGTACCGCTCGCTGCCGACGTCGCCCCGGTGGAGGTAGCAGGACCGGCCCTGTTCCCGCACGAGTTCGGCCGTGCGCTCGGCATCCTCGTCCTCCATCTCGTCGAGGTACGAGATCGCGACATCCGCGCCTTCCTTCGCGAACGCGATCGCCACCGCGCGCCCGATCCCCGAATCACCGCCGGTGATGAGGGCGCGCTTGCCGATCAGGTGGTGCGCGCCGACGTAATCCCGCATCTCATCCCTGGGATGCGGCCGCATCGCCTGCGTGGTTCCTGGAGGGCGCTGCTGCTGCGCTCGTGCTGTCTTCGGCAATTCCGCCATCGCGAAGCCCTCACCATCGATCGTCCGCTCCGGAAACGCACTACCGGGCTGCCCATGGAAGGCAGACCGCAAACTGAGGGTGAAAGCGCAGTTCGCAGCCGTGTTTTGCAGATCGACGCGCCGGGTAGTTCGGGCCCATCCGTGGTGGAAGGGAGTCGTCGAGTGGGCCGCAACCTCGCCCAGAAGCTCATCGCCTCGCACCTGGTCGACGGCGATCTGTCGCCGGGATCGAACGTGGCGATCGCCGTCGACCAGACGTTGACCCAGGACGCCACGGGCACGCTGGTCATGCAGGAACTCGAAGCTCTCGGTCTGACGCGCGCCCGCACCGAGGTCAGCGTGCAGTACGTGGATCACAACCTGCTGCAGGCGGACGAGAAGAACGCCGAGGACCACGAGTTCCTCCGGTCCGCCAGCCGGCGCTACGGCCTCTGGTTCTCCAAGCCCGGCAACGGAGTTTCGCACCCCACGCACATGCAGCGCTTCGGTGTGCCGGGGAAGGCGATGGTCGGCTCCGACTCCCACACCTGCGCTGCCGGTTCGATGGGGATGCTCGCCATCGGCGTCGGGGGCCTGGAAGTGGCATTGGCGATCGCCGGCGAGCCGCTGCGGATCCGGATGCCCGAGGTCTGGGGCGTACGGCTGACCGGGGAACTGCCGCCATGGGTATCGGCGAAGGACGTGATCCTGGAGATGTTGCGCCGGCACGGGGTCGCCGGCGGCGTCAACCGCATCATCGAGTACCACGGCCCCGGGCTGGCCGGACTCTCCGCGATGGACCGGCACGTCATCGCCAACATGGGCGCCGAACTCGGCGCCACCACCACGGTGTTCCCCGCCGACTCGGCGGTCCGGGCCTTCCTGCGCGCAGAAGGCCGCGAAGACGACTTCACACCCCTGGCCGCAGACACCGACGCCGCCTACGACGTCGAGGAGCACATCGACCTGAGCGATCTGGAGCCGCTGATCGCCCGGCCCTCCTCGCCGGACAACGTGGTGCCCGTGCGCGAGGTCGCCGGCACCGAAGTGAGCCAGGTCGTCATCGGCTCGTCCGCCAATCCCGGTTTGCGGGATTTCGCCATCGCCGCCGCGATCGTCCGCGGCCGCCAGACCGACCACTCGGTCAGCTTCGACATCAACCCCACCTCCCGGGAGATCCTCGAAGACATGACCCGCACGGGCGCCACGTTCGACCTGATAGCGGCCGGGGCGCGCATCCACCAGTCCGGCTGCATGGGCTGCATCGGCATGGGGCAGGCGCCCGCGGTGGGCACGAACTCGCTGCGCACGTTCCCGCGGAACTTCCCGGGCCGATCAGGTACGCGCGAGGACTCGGTGTGGTTGTGCTCCCCCGAAACGGCGGCTTCGTCGGCGCTCACCGGCGTGATCACCGACCCCCGCGACCTCGGCCAGAGCTACCCGGAGCTCAAGCTTCCGGAGAAGGCTTCGGTCAACACCGCAATGCTCGTGCCACCCCTCCCCCGGGAACAAGCGGAGGCAGTGGAGCTGATCAAGGGAACCAACATCTCGGCGCTACCGGAATTCCCGCCGCTGCCCGACGAGTTGACGGCACCGGTCCTGCTCAAAGCGGGCGACAACGTCTCGACGGACGAGATCTCCCCGGCGGGTGCCAGCGCCTTGCCGCTGCGCTCGAACATCCCGGCGCTCGCCGAGCACACGTTCGCGCGACTCGACACCGCGTACCCCCGCCGCGCGCGGGAGCACCCCGACGGCCACATCGTGATCGCGGGACAGAACTACGGCCAGGGTTCATCGCGAGAACACGCCGCGATCACGCCCCGCTACCTCGGCCTGCGAGTCGTGATCGCGAAGTCCTTCGCGCGAATCCACTGGCAGAACCTGGCCAACTTCGGCATCGTGCCGCTGGAGTTCACCGATCCCGGCGACTACGCGGACGTCGGGGTCGACGACGTGCTCCGCCTCGACGACTTGCGCAACGCGCTACCGGCCGGCGACGAGATCACCGTGCGCAACACCACGCGCAACCGGTCCTTCCGAGTGCGCCACCGGCTCTCGCCCCAACAGGTCGAAGCCGTGCTCGCCGGCGGCGTGATCCCGCTGCTGGCTTCTCGCCGAACCTGAACCGCGGTGGCTGTTCGCGAATAGCGCGAGGGAGCCGGGCCGGTCTGCGGCGGGGCTCACTGCTTCCGCGGGCGATCCGCCTTGGGCTTGCCGGGAAGCCCGCCGATGCCGTGCCGCGGCGGGTGCATCGGCTCCGGCGAGCCGCTGGGCTCGACCGGGGAGCCCCCGGGGGTGTCCTCGGTCTCCACCGGCTGCGCCTCCTGCGTCCCGCCCGACGGCGTCGCGCCCTCCCGCAACTCCTGCAACCGGTTTTCCAGCACCTCCACCACTTGAACCCGGTTGTTGTGCACGCGCTCGTAGTCCAGCAGCTGCTGGATCTGCTCGCCGTCCAACGACCGGATCCGGTGCTGCAGGGAGCCGACCGGTACGCTGTCGTAATCGATGAGGGGAAGCTCATGCGGGGCCATCTCTCCTCCTTCGCAACAGCTACAGGCGTTCCCCGTTCCCGGCCGGATCATGCTTGACGCGCCGCTCAGCGCCCGGCCTTCCACCGGGAACGCCGGGAATGGGACGACCGGTAGCGCCCTTTCTGTGGAAAGCTTCCCGCACGCGAATCAGCGTGAAGCTCGGGTGGCTGACCCTCGATGCGCGGAGGGCAACCCGAAAACGGCAGCACCGGCACGGTGCGAGATCAGCCCGGGTGGCTGGACGAAGGCGCGGAGCTACGGCTCGACGGAGAAGGTGTGGTCGACGTGCCGGCGCATCAGCGCTTCAGCGTGTTCCCACGGCATCGGGGCGGGGATCGGGTACAGGTGTCGCGTCCGTGCGAGCTCGCGGTGGGCTCGGGCGAACACCGCGAAATCCCTGGGAAACGCCTCGCGGTCCACTCCGACCAGTGCGCCGACTTTGCGGGCGCGCGCGGTCAGCTTCTCCCAGCTGTCGATCGGTGCGAGCCCGATCGACTCGGTCCCGTGGGAGAAGAGCATCAGGCGAATTTCGTCGGGGGCCCCTGTTCGGTCCAAGTAGGAGTGCGCTGCGCTGAGCGAGTTCTCCGAGTTGAAAGCGAGCCAGAACGGTATTGATCCCGTTCGCACCGTCCACCACGGCTCGACCAGGAGGAAGCAGTCGAACAACAGCCGCTCGGTAGGTATCCCGTTCTGGTCGTACCAGGCGCGGTACACCTCGGCGACCACCGGGCTCATCCGCTCGGGGTGATCGAAACGCACCCGGCGCAGCGATCCTGCTGCCACATCTTCAACGTCCGCGAGCCAGGACTCTTCGAAGCCCCACTCGGCTTCGGGTAGGTAGGTGTCCCACGGAGGCGGATCCCAGCGACGACGGACGGCACCGTAACGCCGGAGCAAGTCCGCGACCCGTGGGCCGCCGCGGTGGTACTCCTCTTCGGTGGCGCCGCCGAGGGCACCGAACTGGAAGTGGTGGCGTTCTCCGACTTCGGTTGCCGGCCACTGCAGGCCGCACTCGACGCTGACGACCACTCCGCCGGGTGCTAGCCGTTCGCGAATGAAGCGCCGGTACGCGTCCGGTAGTCGCAGCCACTTCACGCGGAAGTAGGACATGCCGGTGATCATGAGCCGGTCCTGGTTGGGGTCGTGCATGTGGTGCAGCCCCAGGTGGGGATTCGCATCGAGCAGTTGCCGCCCCGCTTCACGGCCGGCCGCCATTTCCGCACGGGGCGCGTCTCGGTCGACCCCACTCCTGCGCACCGGAAGCAAGACCGTTTGCGGAAGCCACGGAGCACCGAGCGCGGCAGCCAGATGTACCGCAGCTCCGTTGGAGGATCCAAGGAAGATGACCGGGTACTGGCGCTTGGGGTAGTGCTCGGCGATCCACTCGGCCAGGGCATCAGAGCTCACCTCGCTCAGCCGCCGCTGCGGTATCGCCTCCGAAATGCCGCTCAAGGCGTACACGCGATCAGCCAGCCCGTGCGGCATCCGGTTGACGCCTACCATCAGAGCACTCATCACCGGTTCGAGAGCACCCGGCAGCTGGCCGAGCAACGGCGCATCGCTACCGGCGAGGTAGCGGGACAGCCCTCGAAGGAGACCCGTGGTCGAGTCGAAAGAGGCCACTGCTCGCCCAGGCTTCACCGCTGCACCTCCGAGACGAATTCATCGAGTGCGTCGGCCAGACCGGACGGGTCGGCGAAGGGAACCATGTGAGCGGCTCCTGGCCAGGTCCGCAGCCTCCCCTGGGGAAGCAGGCGGGTGACTTCCTCCGCCCAGTCGTTCGGAACCATCCTGTCGTACTCGCCGCGCACGACCAACGTTGGCTGTTGAACCTTCGGCAGCTTGTCCTCGATCGGATCGCACAGGGCTGCCCGAAACGCTGCTGCTACCCGCCGTGGCCCGGCGTCCCGGTAGTCACGGCGGACCAGGGCTCCCAGTCCACGCGGCTCGTGGACGCCGTTGCGCACCCAACGCCAGAGCTGACGCGGGAACGACCGAGCCCGGGCATCGACCGTGGGGCCTACCAGCACCAAGCCGCGAACGTGTTCGGGATATCGCACGGCCAGATCAACGGCGACCTGGCATCCCGAGGAACAACCCAGCAGGTGGACAGGAGAAGCGAAAGTGGTGTCGAGGAACAGGACAAGAGCGTCGGCGAGCACACCGATCTCAATCGGCGCGCGTACGGGCTCGCTAGCCCCGTAGCCTGGCAGGTCCACCGACCACGCCGCACGCTTGCCGTGCAGTGCTGACAGGAGGGGGAGCATCTCCCTGCTGGACACCCCAGCTCCATGAAGGCACACAGCTGGTGGCGATTCGCCGGCAACGTGCCACGAGGCCAGCACAGTGCCTCCGATGTCCGTGAGCTCCTGCTCCATCTCCAGGGGCTACCCCACCTCAGGGCTCTGCATACGCTGCCCCCGCACAGGCGACGAATCAGGGCCCGCTGCGGGAGGCAGGGACGATCTGACGCCTCGATCGCACCCAACGGGCAGAGCAGCCGGCGGATGTGCCGCCGCTGTCTGCCTGATCAGCCACAGCGTCCAACCTCACTCCTGGTCGCGCTCTTCCTCGACGCGCTGCTGCGCCTCCGCGCGGTCGGTCGCGGCGGGCCGTTCCCCGGGGAGTGCGCGGCCCGCGGGTTCGCGCGTGGAGAGCACCGCGACCAGGCCCACCGCTCCGGCCGCGACGAGCAGGAACGCCGGAACCACCTTCATGCCGGTAGCCGCGACGAGCGCTTCGGCGACCAGCGGCGTGGTGCCGCCGAACAGCGCGACCGAGATGTTGAACCCGACCGACACGGCGCCGTAGCGGATCTCGGTCGGGAACAGCGCCGGCAGCGTCGAAGGCATCGTGCTGCTGAAGCAGATCAGCGTCAGGCCGATGATCAGCAGGCCGCCCAGCACCGCCGCCACGCTGCCCTGGCCGATCAGCAGGAACGCCGGGAACGACAGCACGATCAGCGCGACGCTGCCGAACCCGGCGATGGGCAGCCGGCCGATGCGGTCGGAGAACCGGCCCAGCGCCACGATCAGGCCCATCACCAGCACCATCGCCACCAGCACCAGGGCCAGCGAGCTGGTGTGCTGAAAGCCGAGCACGGCCGAGAGGTAGGTGGGCATGTAGGCGGTGAGCAGGTAGTTGGTCACGTTGAACACCAGCACCAGCCCGATGCACTTCAGCATCGACCGCCAGTGGCTGCCGAAGATGGTGCGCAGGCTGCGCCAGGTCGCCGCCGCCTGCGGCTGCTCGTCGCCGGAGGTCGTACGGTACGCGGGCGTCTCCTCCAGCCGGAAGCGCAGGTACAGCCCGATGATCCCGAGCGGGCCGGCCACCAGGAACGGGATCCGCCACCCCCAGGTCGTGAGGTCCTGCGGGGTCATCGTGACGGTGAGCACCGTGACGAGCGCGGCGCCCAGCGAATAGCCGGTCATCGTGCCGAATTCCAGCCAGCTGGCCATGAACCCGCGCCGCCGGTCCGGCGAGTACTCCGACACGAAGGTGGCCGCGCCGCCGTACTCGCCGCCGGTGGAGAAGCCCTGCACGAGCCGGGCCACCAGCAGCAGCACCGGCGCCCAGACCCCGATCGTGGCGTAGCTCGGGATCAGCCCGATCGCCAGCGTCCCCAACGCCATCGTGACCATGGTGGTGGCCAGCACCTTCCGGCGGCCGATGCGGTCGCCGAGCGGCCCGAAGAAGAACCCGCCCAGCGGCCGGACCAGGAACGCCACCGCGAACGTGGCGAAGGTGGACAGCAGTTGCGCGGTCGAGCTGGTGGGCGGGAAGAAGACCTGGCTGATGACGACGGCGATGTAGCTGTAGACGCCGAAGTCGAACCACTCCACGGTGTTGCCGACGGCGGCCGCGGCGACGGCCCGCCTGGCCTGCCGTTCGTCCACAATGGTCGCTTTCGGCTCGCCACCACGGCTCCCGGGCCGATCACGCCGTCCGTCGGTCGCCTCCATACCAAGCCCCCACCCGCATCAACGGCTCACTGCTGCACCGGAAGCGCAGGATCCGGGCCTCCAGGTAGACCGTCGAACGGCTTCTCCTGCCTCGTGCACCCCACTGAACGGCCGCTCCGCCCGCACCGGAGCCGCCGGGCGGCTCGGCGTCCCCCGGGAGTCGTCTTCGTTGAACTACCCCGCTTCGCCCTCTCCCACACCTCGCGTCGATGTGCTCAGCCGAGCAGGACGAGCGCAGCGAGGACCGTGACGCCGAGCAGGAGCCAGGCGACGTAGTCGCCGACGTGTCCGGAGTGCACCTCGTGCAGGACGTCGATGCAGCGCCGCGAAATCGGCCCGAGCACGCGAGGAATGGGCGGCGGACGAACCGCCAGTGCGGCGAGGGCGACCGCCAATCCTGTCGACAGCAACGACAGCCCGATCCCGGTAGCGGTCCAATGTGGTGCCACGACCGGGATCACGGCGCTCCCGCCATCACCGAGCACCTGTGCGGAGTAAGCGGCACCGTTGCGCACTTGCCCGGCGGCGAGGGCAAATGCGCCCGCGACATCGGGGAAGACCGGCACAAGTCCGTGCAGCTCGGCTTCGTCGACCGTGCCGTGCTGGTCCAGCAGCACGCCGACTATCAGGAACAACATCGCCTTGATCCCCGCGTGCGCGACAACGAACAGCAGCACACCGGCCGTGGCCAGGACCGCGGACAGGGCCGCCAGGAACAACCCCATGTGGGCGATCGTGGAGTAGGCCAGTGATCGCCTGGCGGTCCGGGTCGCCGGCCAGCACGACCGCAGTACCGCCCACGGCGAGCAAGACCAAGGCGATGAGGACCAGCACCGCGGTCATGTCGGAGAACCTGATTGGCGGCGCCCGCCTGCTCAGGAGGCGATGATGGGACTGCTCAGCCAGGCGCTGCTCATCCTCGGCGTCGCGGTCGTGGTGATGTTCTCGATCGCCGCCGCATTCGTGCGCGAGCCGCTGTCGCGTCTGCACTTGTTGGCGCCCGTGACATCGCTGGGAGCACCGGTGATCGGCGTCGCGGTGGCGTTGGATTCCGGGGTGTCGCTAAGCGCCGTGCTGGTCATCGCCACCACGGCCGCGATCGCGGTGACCGGCCCAGTGGTGCAGGTGGCGATCGGGCACGCGATCGCCCGGGCACGAGCTGCCGACACCGGCTTCGGCGCCCGGGCCGAATGCGTTGTCCGCACAGGATACCCGGCAACCACGAGCGCCAATCCCTACACACGAGACGAGGTTGACGTGTCCCATGAGGATGGTCGAATCGTGCCGGTGCTCAAGGCGCGGCTGCACGCAGCGCGGGGAGGAGTTGGCGCTGTGCGAAGTCGAAGAACCCGGACGGGTCGGCATCGACGTCGATCTGGACCAGCGCGATGTCGGTGAAGCCGGCCTCCCAGAAAGCCGCCGCGGACTCGACGATCGGAGCGACCTCGGGACCGCACGGGATGCTGGCCGTGATGTCCTCGGGGCGCACGAACTGGGTGGCGGCGGCGAACGCGGCCGGGCCGGGCAGCTCGGCGTTGACCTTCCACCCCCCGGCGAACCAGCGGAACTGCTCCCAGGCGCGCGCGGCGGCGGCATCGCGGTCAGGTCCCCACGCGACCGGGATCTGCCCGATCTTGCGGGACGCTCCGTTCGGTGCGGCGGAATCCCATTCCTGGCACAGCCGGCTGCTCGGTTCGACGGCGATCATCGCATCGGACAGCGGCGCGAACTGCTGGATCGACTGCGTCCCCGAGATCGCGGTGGCCACCGGAACCCGCTGCGACGGCAGGTCCCACAACTTGGCCGAATCGACCCGGTAGTGCGCACCGGCGTGGTTGACGTAACCGCCGTCGAAGAGCGCGCCGATGATGTGCAGCGCCTCGGCGAGCATCTCGTGCCGCACGTTGGCCGGTGGCCAGCCGCGGCCGACGATGTGCTCGTTGAGGTTCTCCCCCGCGCCGACGCCGAGCGTGAACCGGTTGTCGGACAACAACCCGACGGTGGCGCTCTTCTGCGCGACGACCGCCGGGTGGTAGCGGATGATCGGCGCGGTCACGAAGGTCATCAATTCGACCCGCTCGGTAGCCTGCGTGATCGCCCCGAGAACGCTCCAGGCGTACGGCGAATGCCCCTGCTCGTCCAGCCAGGGGAAGTAGTGGTCGCTGATCACCTCGAAGTCGAAGCCCGCACGCTCAGCCGCCGCGGAATGCGCAACCAGTTCCCGAGGACCGGACTGCTCGGTCAACAGCGTGCATCCGAATCGCACCATGCCACCCAGGCTGGCACGCCACCCCGGTATGTGCGTGTCGACCACATCCATCCACTGTGGATAAGTGATTTTTCGGCCGCGAGGAAGTGCGGTATGCGTTGCTGGCCGCCAGGCCCAGGTCGAGATCGAGGTGGCGGGTTGGCTGGCCGGAGCTCACGTTCGGCACGAGTTTCACAACTTCCCGAACGGGAAAGTCAAGAGAGGAACGTCGTTTCCACCCACTAGGAGAAGGCGAGCCGTGAGTATCTCGTCGAACCGGGTCCACCTGACGGCCACCGGGAACACCCGATGCGCACCGACCGCCCAGATCCCGACGAACAACTCAGAGCTGATCGAGCCGACGAGCGAGAACAGCGCCTGATCGACGCTGAAGTCTCCGTGGCAGAAGGCACCGCCAGCCCGGAACAAGCCCGGGCGGTCCAGCAGGAACGAGCCCGCAAGCAAGCCCAAGACCAGCACCGGACGCGCCGCGGCGACGACAGCCAGTAGCCCAGCACCCACTTGGCTCGACCCCGCTGCGGGAACCGATCATCGGTCAGCTCGTGGGCCCGGAAGCCACAGCAGGAATAACCAGAACGAAGGTCGCGATCTTCGCTTCGACCCCGCATGCGGGCTCACCGGCCTACGCGCCTCTGACCAGGGGCAGCGGAGGCACGGGAAACGTCCGTGCTGGCCACGACGCAGCCCTCCACCACCTCACCGGCCGACGCGGCCAGATCGGCGCGATCGAGGCCGGCCACCTGGCGCACGGCGGCCTCGACGTCCGCCCTTCCGTGAACGTCCAGCAGCACCTCGAACGCGGCTGCGGCCGCGGCCGGAGCGAGACCGGCCGCCACCTCCGCCAGGTTGCGGACCTGCGCCAGCAGTTCCGGATCCGGCACCGTCCCGCGGGGTTGCCTGCCGTGTCCCATACCTGTCCCATCGGCAGTCAGGCTGCCCCTACTTGAGTCCGCGCTTCGGGGAACGAGCCATGACGACGGCGTCGCCGCTGCTTGCGGACGCCGAGTCCTCCACCGGGGCTCGCGGTCAGGCGCTCGCAGCCCTGGTGGCCGGCGCGGCATCGACGGGTTCGGCCGGGATGGCCTGTCGACGCAGTCGGGCCAAGGTGCCGGCAAGAAGCCTGGAGACGTGCATCTGCGAGATGCCGATCTGCTGCGCGATCTGGGTTTGGGTCATGCCCTTGAAAAATCGCATGAGCAGGATGCGCCTCTCGCGCTCGGGGAGCTGGGCCAGCAATGGACGTAGCGTTTCGCGGTCGTCGACCTCGGCGAGTTCCTCGTCGTCGACGCCCACGGCATCGGCCAGCGGGATGTCGTCGGTGATCAGCTCGTCCAGCGAGGAACTGCGGTAGGCATTACCGGCTTCCAGGCCTTCAAGGACCTCATCGAGACCGAGGTCGAGATGGCGGGCCAACTCGCTGGGCGTCGGGGCCCGCCCCAGCTCCTGGGTCAACGCGGATATCCCGCCCGAGACAGCCAGGTGCAGTTCCTGCAGCCTGCGCGGCATGCGCACCGACCACCCGGTGTCGCGGAAGTGCCGTCGTACCTCGCCGGTGATCGTGGGCACCGCGAAGGAGAGGAAGCTGATCCCGCGGCCGGGGTCGAATCGGTCGACGGCATGGATCAGACCGACGGTGGCAACCTGGACGAGATCTTCGTAGGACTCGCCTCGCTGACGAAACCTCTGAGCGATGTGCTCGGCGACCGGCAGGTGACCGGTAACCAACTCGTCGCGCACCGCAGCGTATCCCGGATCATTTTTGTCCAATGTGGACATTTTGATGAATAGCGGGAACAGCGCGTCGTACTCACCTCGGCCGGCCTCGGGCTTGGTGCCGCTCACCCGGTGTCCACCTCCTTGGTCATCTCGATGCGCACGAGCGGCCTGCAATGCGCAGGCCGCAAGACCTCGCTGGTCACCGAGTCCGCAAGCGCGGTGAGCACCCGCCAACTCAACGTTGCGGTGCTCGGCCCGACCGGATGTGCGCTGGTCACCTCGGCGGTGACCGCCATCCGGCAGTCATCAGTGCGGAATCGGCACACCAACGGTTCTTCCGGAGCCGCGAGCTTGACCAGCGACGCACAGGCCTCCTCCACCGCCAAACGGACATCGGCGATCGCGTCCACGTCGAAATCCGCACGCATCGCGATATCGGCGGCCACCACTCGCATCACCGTCAACGAGCCAGGCCGAGCCGCAGCCCGCACCTCCACCACGCTGGAGGTCGTCGCGGTCCCGCCCGAATGGACGGGCTGCCATGACACGCTCATCTGGCACGCTCCATCAGGTTCCACATGTTGTTCACAGCCGCTGCCCTACCCAGCGCCGCCCACCACCAAACAAACGACATTCGCCCACCCGAGGCCGGCAGGTGGCCGGCTCAAGGCGCCTCCGGGTGGCCGTGGAGGGATTGAAGGCCGCTTGGCCGAGGCATATCGGGATGAGTCCGGCCGTGCACCGCGGAACCGATGGGCTCGCAGCGAGGCTTCGCGGCCCGGCGACTCGCCGATCCCGGAGGTCCGATCGCCGCACCGGCCAGTGTCGATCGCCCGGGTCCGTGGGGCGAGCGGTCGGGGACCGGTCACGAGTTCGCGTCGTAGACCTGCGTGCCGCGCAGGTAGGTCGCCAGCACGTCCGTCTCGTGGATCCTGCGGGGGTCGATGTCGAACAGGTTCTGGGAGAGGAGGATGAAATCCGCGGACTTCCCCACTTCGATGCTGCCAACGCGCTCACCGAGACCCATCGCTTCGGCCGCGTGCCGGGTGAAGCTGATCAGCGCTTCACGGAGGGTGAGCCGCTGCTCGGGATTGACCGCCTCCTCGCTTCCTCCCGGCGCCTCACGGGTGACCATCGTTTCGATCCCGGTCCAGGGGTGCGGAACAGGAAGGGCGACCGGCCAATCGGAACCGGCCGCGACAGTGGCTCCGGAATCCACGAGGTCCCTCAGCGGCCAGGATTTCTTCATGGTCTCGGCCGATACGCAGGTCGCCAGGCTGTCCTGGATGATGCTCGGGTACCACAGGTACGGCGACGCGTCCGCGACGACGCCCAGCTCGCCGAACCTCTGCACGTCGGACTGGTCGATGAAGAGATTGTGCGCGATGTGGAAGATCGGCCGCGATCCGTGCCGCTGGCGCATGATCGCGATCGCGTCCAGAGCCATCCTCGTCGACCCGTCCCCGGCCGCGTGGATCTTCACCCCGCGTCCCGCGGAGACCGCTTCCTCGAGTTCCTCGACGAGCCCGTCCAGGTCGTACAGGCATTCCCCGGAACTCTGCCCGTGGTTGCACCCGAGCGGGAGGTAGGGATCCAGCATCGAGGCGGTCCGCGTCATGGGAACGCCGTCGAGGAACACTTTGACGAATCCCACGTGGAGCAGTTCGGAACCGAACTGCTCGGATACCGAGAGCAGCTCCTTGCCGGTGATTCCGGGTTCCGCGAGCAGCGGTCGCGCCACTGTGGATGCCATGACCCGGAGGGTGAGTTCACCCTCGGCCTCCAGCTTCGACAGCGTGCGCAGTGCGGGCTCCATCGTCGCGGCTTCGCAGACGGTAGTGACCCCGTACTGGTTGCACAGCTTCGCGGCGGTCGCGAACGTGCCGCGGTACCGCTCCTCCGGGTTCTTGATGCTCGCGACGAACGCCTCTTCCGCCAGCCGGGACGCCTGTTCCCACAGGACGCCGGTGAGGCGGCCCGCTTCGTCGCGAACACACGTACCGTCCTCGGGATCGGGGGAGTCGTCCTCGACTCCCATCGCCTCGAGTGTGGCGCTGTTGACCCACCTGTTGTGCATCGTGTCGTCCTTGAGCACCACGGGACGCCCGCCGGCCGCCTCGTCGAGTTTGGCGAGCATGTCGACGTTCGCGAGCTTCTCCATCGTCAACGAACCGACGATCCCGCCGACGATCCACTCGTCCGGTCCCAGTTCCGCCGCCCATGCCGCGATCGCTTCGCAGATCTCGTCGGGTCCGTAGTGCGGCGGAATCTGCAGCTCCCACGCCGCGGCCGCCCCACCCAGGCCGAGATGGATGTGGACGTCGCAGATTCCCGGCATGAGCATCTTGCAGCCCGCGTCGAGGACGGCCGTTTCCGGGCCGGCCAGGCGCATGATTTCCTCGGAGCTTCCGACGGCGGTGAACACGCCGCCGGCGACGGCGAATGCCTCGGCCGTGGTTCCCGCCGCATCGCCGGTGAACACGTTGGCATTGACGATGATCAGATCGGGTGTGTTCGTCATAGCGTCCTCCACGCAACCCGACAGCGTGTCGGGATGCTCGTCTCTCGCAGGAGTAGGGGGTGTTGCCGGTGATTTGGTGATCGGGTGCCTACGTGGCGGGGGACATGAGGGTGGCCGCGTGGACGGCGGGACGCCGGTCCGCCCACGGCATCGCGTCCTCCAGCTGGGCGGCGACCCGCAACAGCATTGCTTCCGAACAGGCCGGACCGGCCAGCTGGACACCGATGGGCAGACCCTGCGCGGACTGGGCGAGCGGCAGGCTGATCGCGGGAGTGCCGGTCTGGTTGAACAGCGGGGTGAAGGAGCAGGCGTCGAAGATCCGCGTGGTCCACTCGAACGCGCTGAGGTCCGCGTTCGCGTCGAGGTGGCCCAGCAGCGGTGCGGGGGTGTTCATGGTGGGCGTCAGCAGGAGGTCGTACTCCGTGAAGAACCGGCCGACCTCGCGTGAGACGGTGTTGACAGCCGCCAGGGCGTTGCCGAGGTCGATCCCGCTGACCGTGCGGCCGTATTCGACGCAGGCCCACGTGGTGCGTTCGAGGTTCTCCGGGCCGGCCGTTGCGCCGGTCAATGCCTCGATCCTGGCGACGGATCCGGCCAGGAAGGACGACCACAGAACGTGGTTCGCGTTCAGGAACGACTCCCACTCGATGTCCGGCGTCCGGCGTTCGACGTCGTGCCCTGCCGCTTCGAGCACCCTGGCGACGGCATCGACCGCCCCGGCCACCTCCGGGTCCACGTAGCTGCCCGCCCAGGACTCGGTGTGCACGGCGATCCGCAGCCGCCCCGGGTCGGCGCCCACCTCCTCGACCCATGGGCGCGCGGGCGGGGCGATGACGTACGGATCACCCGGATAGCTCACGGCCACCTCGTCGAGCAGTGCGGCGGTGTCCCGGACCGTGCGGGTCACCGCGAGCTCGGCGCCCATCCCGTAGAGCGCCTCGGCCGAGTCCGGCCCCACGGGCACCCGACCTCGGCCGGGCTTCAGCCCGACCAGTCCGTTGCAGGCGGCGGGCACCCGGATGGATCCGCCGCCGTCGTTGGCGTGCGCGATCGGGATCGCCCCCGCGGCGACGAGCACCGCCGCGCCGCCGCTGGACCCGCCGGCGCTGTGGGCGGGGTTCCACGGATTGCGCGTCGAACCGTAGGCCAGTGCCTCGGAGTTGCCGTTGAACCCCAACTCCGGGGTCGTCGTCACGGCCAGCGTCGCCAGGCCGGCCGCACGGAAGCGTGCCATCAGATGCGTGTCCGCCGGAGGCACGAAACCCTCGCCGAGCAGGCGCGTCCCCATGCGCGTCGGCACCCCTGCCGCGTGGCAGACGATGTCCTTGATCGCGAACGGAACGCCGGCGAACCGGCCGTCGGCGGCGTAGTCGAGCGGACGGTCGAAGGGTCCTTCGGCGACCGCGTTCACTTCCTCGTCCACCCGGTCGATAGCTGCAGTCGCCAGTGCGGTGACCTCGTCGGCGCTGATCTCCCCGGATGCGATGACCGCGGCCAGGGCCGTCGCGTCGAGGGCGGTGTATTCGTCGATGTGCATCAAGCTCTCCCTCTGCCGTGCCGGGTGTGGCTCGTCGACCGGCCAAGCCCCCGGAAAGCTACGAGGCTGTGAGGTGCCGTACATCGGCCGAAGAGCCGTTCCCCCCGCGCCTCGGATGTGCTTCCGGCCGCGGGCACCGGGCAGGAGGCAGGCTCGTCGAGCAGGGACACGACCGCGTCGAGTCCGACGTCGATCGAGTGCCGATATCGCTCTACAACACGTTTCCCGCGCTTGACACCGCCGTGTGTCCGCCGTCAGGATCCGACCGGTAACGGAGGTTCGGAATGGCCGCGGACGTACGGTGGTGGGCTCAGCTCGCCGGGGAGATCCGCGCCGCAAGCCGCGGTGACCTACCCATCGAGGTCCCCCTCCGCGCCGTGCGTGACAAGCTCGGTTTCGACTGCGTCGCGCTGGTCGCCTGCGGACTTCCGCGTGCCGGTGGCACCACGCACACCGCCCTCGTCAACCTCGGCTACACGGCGGAGACCCTCGCCTACATCACGACGACGTACAGCCGGACGTGCCCGGTCCACCGGCTCGCGGTGCGACGGGGCACTCCCCTGCGATTCGTGGACGTGCCGTTCGACCTCCGCGAGACCCGTACGTACCGAGAAGCGATACTGCCCAACCGGTTTCGCGAAGGGATGACCCTGCCGTTGGCGCCGTCGGCTACCGGTGCAGCGATTCCGGGCTTCGTCGCGATGAGCTCGACACACGCCACACCGCTCGACGACGAGTCACGGCTGGCGCTGATGATGCTGTCGCACGATCTCGCCGGGCTCATCGACCCCGGCGCCGAAGCCGGTGACACCGTGGCCGACGTGGTCCTCCGGATCACGCACGACCTGGTCGAGGTCCGGGCCGGAGAACTTGGAGACGTGCCGCTCACCAGTGCCGAACTTCACCTCGCCGTGCGATCCGCCGTCGCCAGTGCGGCGGGCCACGTCGGCTTTCACCACCGTGCCGCCGACGGCACCTGGTGGCACGTCCGAGCGGTGCGCCACCCCGGCGCGGTTCTCGTCCGGTTCGGCCGAGTTGCGGCGTTCGGTTGCCTCACCAGCCGTGAACTCGACGTGGTCGGCCTGGTCGCCCGGGGATGGTCCAACGAACGGATCTCCCAGGCGCTGGGCATCGCGGTCCGCACGGTACGAAGCCACGTCGAGTCGTTGCTCATCAAGCTCGATCGCCCCAATCGCACCGCGCTCGCCCGCACCGCCTTCGAGCGCGAGCTCGACACTGTTGACGCCCTGCGGGCCGCGAATCACTGACTGCGAGGGCAGCGCCCGGTTTCGTGCCCGTTGCGGGATGAATCCGGGCCCTCGTTCCTGCGCGCCGGAAAGCCTAATGTTTCCACATAGGATGGTTGCTGTGCGGTGCTCGTCAAGGCTTCCCGCGCGGCGCGCCTCGACGAGATCGCCGCCGCTGCGCTCGCGTGACCCGGCAGCCCGGGGCGGCATATCGTCCGCGTATCGAAAATCGCATACGTGCTGACAACACGGCGCTGTCTTGACTTGGGACATGGCCTCCAGCGAATTGGGTCTGATCTACGGCGAAGCGACCACGGACCGTCGCGCCCGAACGATGGCCGAGCCATCTCCCTCGTCCATCCCGACGACAGGACTCGCGGTCTTCGGATGCGGCCAGGACGAAGCCGCCTTGTTCCAGGAGATAGGGCCACGCCTCGGATTGTCGCCCACCACCACGGAGGCCGCCGTCTGCGAGAACAACGCTGAACTGGCACGTGGCAACCGATGCATCAGCGTGAACCACAAGACTCAGATCACCAATCCCACGCTTCTGGCGCTCAGCAAGGCCGGGGTGGAATACATCTCCACCAGAAGCATCGGCTACAACCACATCGACCTGGAGTACGCCGAGCGCGTCGGCATCTCGGTGGGCAACGTCGCCTACTCACCGGACAGCGTGGCCGACTGCACGTTGATGTTGATGCTGATGGCCGTGCGCCACGCGAAATCCACCATCCGCCGCACCGACGCTCATGACTACCGGCTGAGCGACACTCGCGGCAAGGAGCTGCGGGACCTGACCGTCGGGGTGATCGGAACAGGCCGCATCGGCACAGCGGTTATCGACCGGCTGCGAGGCTTCGGCTGCCGCGTGCTGGCTCACGACAGCCGGCATCAAGCCTCGGTCGACTACGTACCGCTCGACGAACTGATCGAGCAGAGCGACATCGTCACGCTCCATACCCCGCTCACCGCGGACACCCATCATCTCCTCGATCGTCATCGCATCGAGCGGATGAAGCCCGGCGCGTACGTCGTCAACACGGGGCGCGGCCCGCTGCTCGATACCGAGGCTCTCCTGTCGGCGTTGGAGAGCGGCAGGTTGGGCGGTGCGGCGCTGGATGTCCTCGAAGGCGAGGAAGGCATCTTCTACGCCGACTGCCGGAACAGGCATATCGAGAACGAGGCCTTGGTGCGGCTGCAGCGCCTGCCGAATGTGCTGATCAGCCCGCACTCCGCCTATTACACGGACCACGCCCTGAAAGACACCGTCGAGAACAGCCTCATCAACTGCCTGAACTTCGAGAGCGGGAGAACAAAATGAGCAGGTTGAAGGTCGGAATCATCTTCGGTGGCGCGTCCGAAGAGCATCCCGTCTCCGTCAAATCGGCGCAAGAGGTCGCCAGGAACCTCGACACCGAGAAGTACGAACCGTTCTGGATCGGCATCACCACGGGCGGCGATTGGAAGCTCTGTGACGGCCCTGGCGCGGACTGGGAGAATGGCAGCGCTCGTCCAGCCATGCTGTCACCCGCCCGAAGTGTGCACGGCCTGCTGGTCATGGGGCAGGAGGGCTATGAGGCGAGACGCCTCGACGTCGTCTTTCCCGTGCTTCACGGCAAGCTCGGCGAGGACGGCGCGATCCAGGGCTTGTTGGACCTCTCCGGCATCCCCTACGTCGGCTGCGACATCCAGAGCTCGGCCGTGTGCATGGACAAGTCCCTGGCTTACACCGTCGCCAAGAGCGCAGGAATCGCCACGCCGAACTTCTGGGTCGTCGCGGAGAACGAGGAGGTCGACCCCGACCGTCTCCCCTATCCCGTCTTCGTGAAGCCGGCTCGATCAGGTTCATCGTTCGGCGTCAGCAAAGTCACCGGCGAAGACGAGTTGCCGAACGCGCTGAGCGCAGCGCGACAGTACGACTCGAGGGTTCTGATCGAGGAGGCGGTGGCCGGCGGCGAGATCGGCTGCGCGGTCCTCGGGGAACTGCACGGCCTGATCGTGGGCGAGGTGGACCGCGTCGACCTCTCGCACGGATTCTTCAGAATCCACCAGGAGGACTCACCCGAGACCGGATCGGAGAACTCGACCTTCATCGTTCCCGCCGACATCTCCGACGAATCGCGCCGGCTCGTCCAAAAGACCGCCAAGACCATCTACCGCACCCTGGGCTGCAAGGGACTTGCCCGCGTCGACATGTTCCTCACCGACGACGGGCGGGTGGTCCTCAACGAGGTCAACACCATGCCCGGCATGACGTCTTACAGCCGCTACCCGCGGATGATGGCCGCCGCAGGGGTGCCGCTGTCCGATCTGATCGACCGGCTCATCTCGATGACGCTGCACGGGAAGAAGCGATGAACGACGACTTCGTCTACGTTGACGATTGGGTGCCGGGCGTCCGCTGGGATGCCAAGTACGCCACCTGGGACAACTTCACCGGCAAGCCCGTGGACGGCTATCTCGCGAATCGCATCGTCGGCACCCGGTCCCTGTGCGCGGCCCTGGAGCAAGCACGCGAGAAGGCGGCCTCCCTCGGCTTCGGGCTGCTTCTCTGGGACGGGTATCGCCCCCAACGCGCCGTCGACTGCTTCCTGCGCTGGTCGGAACAGCCCGAGGATGGCCGGACCAAACTGCGGCACTACCCGAACATCGACCGGCCCCAGATGTTCGAGAACGGATATGTGGCCGCGAAGTCGGGCCACAGCAGGGGCAGCGCCGTCGACCTGACCCTCTACCACCTCGCCACCGGTGAGCTTGCTCCCATGGGTGGCGACCACGACCTCATGGACCCGATCTCACGTCATCGAGCCCGGGGAATCACGCCGACCGAGGCCCAGAACCGCGAGCATCTCCGTTCCATCATGGAGGACTGCGGATTCGATCGGTACGACTGCGAATGGTGGCACTACACGCTGAGGAACGAGCCCCATCCTGATGTCTACTTCGACTTTCCCATCACGTGATCGGAGTCTCCATTGCATCTCGCAGTGGGGACATCTGGAACGCAACGACGAGGTCGTCATGCGGCGCACCGGCCTATCGGGGCTGGAGGTCTTCTTGGGTGGCACCGATCCATCGCGACTGCACGACTGGGCCTCCGACGGATACCGCTCAAGCGAGGAATACCTGTTCTGGTCCCGCAAGGTCTGCGGTCTGGCGTGCCTGCAGTCGCTGCTCCGGGGATGGACCGACATCCGGCTGCCGATGGGCGAACTCCTCGCGCTGGCCCTCGACTGGGGCTGCTACGTGGTGGAGCCCTCCGGAAAGGTCCGAGGACTCATCTACCGGCCGTTCATGGCCTGGGTCAGCTCGCAGTTCGGATTTCACTGCGAACTGGTCGAGCACACGCCCATCCACGTATCCAGCCGAGAGGTGCGACCCGGACAGGTCATGATCGCGTCCGTATCACCTGAGATTCGCGACCCGAACACCCACGAGCCCCAACGTGGAGGCCACCTCGTGCTGGTCTACGCGGTCGATGACGGTGTAGTGCGGTTCCACAATCCGTCGGGCTACTCCCACAATTCAGACTCCGCATCACTACCCGTGCATGCATTCGAGCGGTTTCACGCGAACCGGGGAATCTTGATCAGGGGGACATCGTGATGCCAGGCGAGCCGCCACCGCGCGTCGTCGTCGCTGGTGGCCATTCGGCAGGGCACATCGAGCCCGCGATGAACTTCGCCGACGCGCATGTGTTCGCGGGTACGCCGGCGAAGCTGGGATCTCGTGCCGCTTCCTACGTGACCTGCCGAGCCGTCGCGGGTAGTCGTACCGTGACGCAGAGCCCGCCGCCGGCGCGCGGGCTGAGCGAGAGCGTTCCGTCGTGCGCTTGGGTGATGCTCTTGGCGATCGCCAGACCGAGGCCGGCACCTACGTGGTCGCTGCGGACGCGATCGGTGCCGCGCTGGAACGGTTCGGTGAGGGTGGAGACCACGTGCGGGCTGAGCTTGTCGCCGGTGTTCTCGACCGTGAGCACGGCGTCCTCGGGACCGGCAGCGGTGCTGACCTGAACGGTGCCGCATTCGGGCAGGTTGTGGACGATTGCGTTGTGCAGGAGGTTCGTGGTCAACTGCAGCAGGAGCGCATGGGACCCGATGGCCGGGGTGATGTCCCCGGAGGTTTCAATGACGACGCCGTGCTTCTCGGCAAGCGGGAGGAGTGTTTCGGTGGCTTCTTCCGCGATGAGCGACAAGTCGACGTCACCTCGGGAAAAGGAGCGCTGGTCAGTGCGGCTGAGCAGCAGCAGTGCTTCGGTGAGGTCGATCGCTCGGGCGTTGACGACGCGGAGGCGTTCATCGAGCTCGCTGCTTTCCCGGTTCGGATCGTTGCGAGCGACGTCGAGCAGGGTCTGCGTGATCGCAAGAGGAGTACGCAGCTCGTGGGAAGCGTTGGCTGCGAAGCGCTGCTGTTCGGCGACATGCGCTTCGAGCCGCGCGAGCATGCCGTCGAAGGCGTCAGCGAGCTCCCGGAACTCGTCCTGGCGCCCCTCCAACTCGATCCGGTGAGAGAGCGAACCCCTCGCAGCCGTACGCGTAGCATCGGCGAGGCGGGTCAGCGGGGCCAGCATCCGCCCAGCGAGGATCCACCCTCCGGCGAGACCGAACACCAGGAGGAACACAATCGCGCCGGCGGCCGCCGGCGCGAAGTCACGCAGTAGCTCGGTGCCCGAAGGCGCGATCACAACCTCGCCGGCGTCCTGTGCCCTCTCCCGGTAGTCGCCCAGGAACCCCGCAAACGCCCCGAGCAGCACGGCGCCGGCCAGCATGAGGAAGCCGGCATAGCTGAAGGTGAGCTTGAGACGAACGCTCAACCCCGGCGCCCTATCCACATTCGCCTCCCTCGCTCCCGGCGTCCGGTCCCGTGTCGATGCGGTAGCCGACGCCAGGCACCGTGGCGATCAGCCAGGGTTCGCCGAGCCGCTTGCGCAGTGCGGATACCGTGATGCGCACGGCGTTGGTGAACGGGTCGGCATTCTCATCCCAAGCCCGTTCCAGGAGCTCTTCGGCGCTGATGACACCGCCTTCGGCGGCCACGAGGACTTCGAGCACCGCGAACTGCTTCCGGGTGAGCGCGACGTACCGGCCGTCCCGGTAGACCTCGCGGCGGAACGGGTCCAGCCGCAGGCCGGCGAGCTCCCGCACTGGCGGCCTGCTGTGGGCACGCCTGCGGTCGAGGGCTCTGAGGCGGAGCACGAGTTCTTGCAGCTCGAACGGCTTGGTGAGGTAGTCATCGGCACCGAGCTCGAACCCGGAAGCCTTGTCGTCCAGCCGGTCCGCAGCGGTGAGCATCAGGATCGGCATGCCGCTGCCTGAAGCGACGATGCGTTCGGCAACCTCGTCGCCGGAGGGCCCGGGGATGTCGCGGTCGAGGACGGCGATGTCGTAGGCGTTGATACTCAGCATCTCCAGAGCGGTGTCGCCGTCTCCGGCGATGTCGGCCGCGATCGCTTCCAGGCGCAGTCCATCGCGGATGGCCTCGGCCATGTAGGGCTCATCCTCGACAACCAGCACACGCATGCGCTCAATCGTAGGAGCGGGCGGATATCGCCGGCGTATCGAAAACCGCACTTCTCGCAGTTCTCGCAGTCGAGCTTCCAGGGACAAGCGCCGCCGTCGCATTGCCTGATCACAGGCTGCGACGAGTGAAAGACCGCGCCGGTAGAGTTGCTTCTCGGGCAGGCACAGCTCTCCATCGGATCCGTGGACGACGATGTTGATCGCTGGAAGCACAGAGGTTGCGATCGGGAGGAACACGATGAGCGACGAGATTCGGCACGCCAGCGTCGACCTGCGGACCGACCGGGCGCACGGCGCGCGGATCTACGACTACATCCTGGGCGGCAAGGACAACTACGCCGTCGACCGGGCTGCCGCGGAGGCCACCAAGCAGGTCTGGCCCGCGCTTCCAGTGCACATGCGCGCCAACCGCGAATTCATGCACCGCGCCGGCCGCTACCTGGCCACCGAGTGCGGCATCGACCAGTTCCTGGACATCGGTACCGGCATTCCCACCTCACCGAACTTGCACGAGGTCGTGCAGGAGGTGCGGCCGGAGGCCCGCGTCGTCTACACCGACAACGACCCCATCGTGCTCGTGCACGCCCGCGCGCTGATGTCCAGCACCAAGCAGGGCTGCACTGCTTACGTGGACGCCGACCTGCGCGACCCGGACACGATCCTGGCCTCCCAGGAGTTCCGCGAGACCTTGGACCCGAGCCGGCCGATCGGGCTGATGCTCATCGCGGTCGTGCACTTCATCGAAGACGACGACGAGGCACTGGACGTCGTGCGGCGGATCATCGACGTGCTGCCCTCCGGCAGCTACCTGGCCGCCACGATCGCCACCGACGACTTCGCCCCGGAGATGCTGGCGGAGGTCCGCCGGACCTACCACGAGCACGGCGAGACCCTGCGCTGGCGCTCCCGGGCCCAGGCCGCCCGATTCTTCGACGGCCTCGAACTGGTCGAACCCGGGATCGTCCAGATGCACAAGTGGCGCCCGGACTCCGACGCCGGCCTCGCCGTCCCGGAGGCCGACATCGCCATGTACGGCGCCATCTCCCGCAAGCCCTGAGCCAAGCCCGCTGTGCGGCCCGGGGCCGGAGCCACATGCGGCGCAGTTCCCAGCGCTCGAGCTGATGCCTGGGTCCTCTCCAGCGTTGCGGGGTGCGCAAGGCGTGCGAAGAGCACATCCCCCGGCTCTGACGAGTGGAGAAAACAGACAAGATCGATCGGATATTTGTTCGCTCACGACAATGGGCACGGCCCAAGCCTCGGCCATCCTCGGCATGGAGCGGTTGCGTCGAATCACGGGAGGGCTGGTCATGGTCGGCGATATCGAAGACGCCCGTCGCGGTCCGCGGATCGCGTTCGTGACCGGCGCACGCCCGGCCAACCATGCGACCAACTGGTCCGAACAGGCGCGCAACCGGCGGTGACCGCCCCTCTCGGCTAATACAGCACCGCGGCTCTTCGGTAATTCGCAGTCTGCGTACCACCAAGATCAGCAAGCCCTGAACAGACCGCCGGCTCCGGCACTGCGCGCCTGCACGCGCTACCGCACCGAGACATGTTCCGGCTTCATCCGCGTCGCGGAACGTTGATCAACGAAGCGGACACGGGCTGCGATGCACGCGCCGCCACGCACCCGGGACATCCCTGATCAACACCGGCCTCGCTCGGGCAAGCCACCGCCACCTCTCTCACCGCCGAAGGCATTTCGGCGGTGAGCGATCCGCGACCAAACCAATCGATCGACACAGAGGAATACCATGACCACTACTCAACGCCGCTGGTTGACCCAGGATGCTTACGACCGGTTGCGGGACGAGCTCGGAGAACTGCTCGCCCACCGCTCCGCTGGTTCTGAACGTGGCGATGGCACGGTCGACAGCGAGTTCGTGGATGAGGGGCGTCGGCGCGCCCGCATCCGCGAGATCCAGGGGTTGCTGTACAACGCGGTGGTCGGTGAAGCACCACCGGACGACGGGGTCGCCGAGCCCGGCATGGTCCTCACCGTCCGCTTCGACGACGGCGAGACCGAAACGTTCCTGCTCGGTACGCGTGATGGAGCCGACCTCGACGGGCTTGCGGTCTACTCGCCCGAGTCACCCCTCGGGGCCGCCCTGTCCGGGGCCAGACAGGGCGAGCAACGGACGTACAGCGTGCCCAATGGTGGGACGGCGCGAGTAACGCTCCTGCGGGCGGTACCCCACGGGCACCACCGTCCGTAGACGCCCGGAAAACAGCACGGGACCGCGCCACCGGCACGTGACGGGCGGCCGTGGTCCTGGGAGGGCAGCGTCGCGCGGGAAACATGCTCCTCGATATGCGAGCGGTTGGCGCCATGGCCGAGCAAACGCACCCGCTCCACGCGGGCAGGCTGACGATCCAGGTCACCCGTAGTGGGGTTCACGGCGTCCGCCGCGAGCCTTTCACAGCCGCCGGACGCGCAGCACGCAGGTCAGCATCGGGAGGGTGAACTCACCGTCCGCAGTCTCCGGTTTGCCCGCAAGGAAAGCGCGGATCCGGCCGAGCGTGATCTCTTGTTCCTGTTCCGGCATGACCAGCATCCCCGCCCGCGTTGCCAGTGTCGCAACGAGAGAGTCGGCGGTGCGGCGCTGCCCGTGCGGGAACTCGGCCTGCTCCGGCGAGCCGAACCGGGCGGCCCCGCCCGTCTTGGGCAGGTGTGCGTCGGCCGTCTCGACGCGCCAACTGGTGGGCGTGTCACGCGGGCCGATGGCCGCGCTCCCGCTGACCCGCGCCAGCCCGGCAACCCAGTCGACCCGGTCGTCCATGACGTTCCACAGGCCGGCCAGGATGCCGCCCGGCACCAGTACCCTGGCGATCTCGGGTCCCGCGACGGCCATGTCGAACCAGTGCATAGCGTTGCCGGCCAGCACAGCATCGACGGACGCAGCCGGCAACGGTATCGCCTCGGCGCTCCCCGGCAGTGCACGGACATCCGGCAGTGCGCGACGCAGCTCGGTCAGCATCGCCGGGTCGGGCTCGACCGCGGTGACGTCGGCGCCCACCGCAACCAGCGTGGCGGTGAGCTTGCCGGTTCCGGCACCGAGGTCGAGCACCCGCAAGCCGGGCGCCGGCTCGTCGAGCGCCCAGCGCACCGCGGCCTGCGCATAGTCCGGGCGGTGCGCGGCGTACGCGGTCGCCGCCACCCCGAACGACGAGGCGTGGCGGAGCCGTTCGTCCTGTTTCACGCGAACACCCTATCGACGAGGCAGATCAGCGCGGCGTTGTGCTTCTTGCCCTCGCCCGGTTGGGTCGGCCCGAGGCCGGGTGCCGGTCTCGCGCGACTGGTCCGTTTCCTCGGGCCGCCAGCCGAACCCGGCGTGCCCATTACCGGCCGTGCGCTCATTGGTTACCAATTCGCTCAATCGGATGCCGGCCTTCAGAGGTGCTCGCCCGTCAGCCCGCGGGTCCGCCAGCGCGGGGGCCTCAAACGCCGATCACATCGAGGTCCCCGCCCGAATTCCTGCCGGTGCCTGCACCTGATCGACGGGTCAACGGACGGAGCGCAAGGTCCTCTCGTCTGGCTCGACGAGGACGCTCCCGCCGTGGAAGACCACCGTCGGAACCTTGCGGACGTTGCCGTTTGCGGCGAGGGCCTCGTCCCACCGCCCGGAATCCTGGTCAAGGTCGATCCACTCGTATGTGCGTCCCATGTCATCGAGGACGCGCAGTGCAAGCTGGGTGTCAGGGCAGCCCGGGCGACCATAGACACGAATGGGGCTCTGGTCGGTTTGTTTCGTCATATCTGGCTCTCCTGTCATTGTGCGGTGTTCGCCGTTGAGACCTGAGGCGGATCAGCGGTGGGCGCCGAGCGTTTTGAGGGCGCCTGCCAACCGGTCCAGGGCGCCTGAGATCCACGGCAGCGACACCGGATCGTCGCTGTGCAGTGCTGTCCAGCGCTGCTCGGTGGTTCGCCCGTAGAGGAGACTCGTCGCTACCCGGAAGCGCAGGCTCTCCGGTGCGTCACCGAAGTGTTCGCCGGCGAGCACGCCGATGCCGTGTTCGTCGAGGAGGTGATCAGCGAGCGCGACTCCCGTCTCGATGCTGCGGGCCGCCAGCACGGGGCGCAGGGCTTCGAGGTCGGGATACAGGTAGAAGGCGGCCTGCGGCTCCCGGCAGGCGGCACCCGCCTTCGTGAACACCGCATGAATCGCGCGGGCCACCGCCGCGTGCAGCCGTCGGCTTTCGGCGATGTGCCCGGTGACAGCGGGTGGTGCGTCATAGATGTAGGCGGCCGCCGCCTGCATGGGACCGGCGAGGCAGGACCACAGCTCGCTACCGATTCCGGCGATCCGATCAGCGATGCGCTGTCCGGTCGGTCCAGGTGGGGTGCGCAGGTAACCGACGCGCCAGCCGCCGAGCGACATGGTCTTGCTCAGGCCGCCGGTGACGATTGTCCGGTCCGGTACCAGCGTCGCCGGGCTGTGCGTCGTGGTGGGGTCATAGGCGAGGTCGCGGTAGATCTCGTCGCTGATGATGGTCAGGTCATGCCGGTCGGCGAGCTCGCAGATGCGGCGGATCAGCTCGGCGCTCGCCACGGTTCCGGTGGGGTTGTCCGGGAGGGTGAGGATCATGATCCGCGGATCGGCGCCGCCGACGCGGGCGGTGGTGAGCGCGGGCTCGAGCAGGTCGGGATCGGGGACACCGCCAGCGGCGGCCGGGATCGGCACTGGGATCGCGCGTTTGCCGGTCAGCCGGATCTGCGCCGCATAGGTGACCCATGACGGGGCGGCCAACACGACGTCGCCGGGCAGCGCGGCCAGTGCGGCATACAGCAGTGGTTTGCTGCCCGGGGCGAGCAGGATCTGATCGGCGGCGGTGGGCAGACCCCCGCGCGAGAGGTATCCGGCGACGGATTCGCGAGCCCGGACCGTCCCGGCGACGGGCGTGTAGGAGTTCTCACCGGCTCCCTTCGCCAGCGCGGCGGCTGCTTCGGGGAGTACGGGCAGACCGGCTTCACCGAAGCCGAGGTGGATGATGTCCTCGCCCGCCGCGCGACGCGCGCTGATCGCGTCGTTGAGGGCGAGGGTCGCTGAGCGCGAAACCACGGGTTCTCCTGGAATCCAAGGGAAAATGCGGGTGTGGTGGAGTTCGACCGGGCGGCGGTGCCCGATTCGCCGGGGCGTCGGATCAGCTCTCCGCCACGGGAAGGTCGTACAACCGGCGCACGCTCGTGCCCAGCTTGCTGATGTCGGCGCCGTAAACGTGGACCGAGATCACCGTCGTCTCCTCGGCGTTGCGCACCAGGTGGATATCGCCGGGCGGGGCGAAGCCGCATGCGGTGCCGGGTCCGTTGACGACGTCGGCGGCCGGGACGAGACGGGCGGTGGTGCCCTCCCCTCGCAGTTCGTATCGCCGCTCGGTCTCCGCGCCCTCGTAGACGCCGGTGACGCACCAGGCGACGTGATCGTGGATGGGGGTCTGCTGTCCGGGTTGCCAGACCAGTGCTACGACGGAGAAGCTGCCGTCCGGCTCGGCGTGCACGATGTGCTGTCGGTACCGCTCCGGGTCGCCCGCGCGGTACTCGGCCGGTAGCAGATTCGGTCGTGACAGGAAGGGTTCGAGCTGTCTGGCCACGAGTCGCGCCGACTCGGCGGGTGGCCGTTCGAGACACACGACGTCGCGCACCGCGGAGACGAGTTCGGCGAGAAGCGGCGTGCGGTGCGCGATAGGGGCGGGGCTCATGTGGACTCCGATCAACAGGTGCGATGGACGTAACGAGGGGCTGCGCCGAGGCGAACGAGGAACGTCAGTCGAGGCCGTCGAGCAGGTCGGTGATCAGGTCATCGACGTTCTCGATCCCCACCGAAATCCGGACGAGATCGCCGGGCACCTCGAGCGGGGTGCCTGCAGCGGAGGCATGCGTCATCCGCGCCGGGTGCTCGATCAGCGACTCAACACCGCCCAGCGATTCGGCGAGGGTGAAAATCCGCGTCTTGTTGCAGACGGCGAGTGCCGCCTGCTCGCCACCGGCCAGCCGGAAGGAGATCATGCCGCCGAACCGCCGCATCTGTTTGCGGGCGAGGTCGTGGCCATCGTGGCTGGGCAGGCCCGGATAGAGGACCTCGTGCACGGCGGGGTGCGTGTCGAGCGCCGCGGCGATCCGCTCGGCGTTGTCGCAGTGGCGGTCCATCCGCACGCCCAGGGTCTTCACGCCACGGAGGGTCAGCCACGAGTCGAAGGGCCCGGCGATGGCCCCGGCGGCGAACTGGTGGAAGTGGATGCGCTCGGCCAGCTCGGCGTCCTGGACGATCACGGCGCCGCCCACCACGTCGGAGTGGCCTCCGATGTACTTGGTGGTGGAGTGCACGACGATGTCCGCGCCGAGGGTGAGCGGCTGCTGCAGGTACGGCGAAGCGAAGGTGTTGTCCACGGCGAGGAGCGCGTTCGCGTCCGCGGCGATGCTCGCCAGGCCGGCGATGTCGGTGATGCCCAGCAGTGGGTTTGTCGGTGTCTCGCACCAGATCAGCCGGGTTTCCGGGCGGATAGCCGCGCGGACGGCGGCGAGATCGGCCAGCGGGGCCGGGGTCGTGGTCAGGCCCCAGCGGGCGAGCACCCGGGTGAACAGGCGGAGCGATCCGCCGTAGGCGTCGTCCGGGATGATCACGTGGTCTCCCGGCGCGCACACCGCACGGACCACGGCGTCCTCGGCCGCCAGCCCACTGGCGAATGCGCTGGCATGCGTACCGTTTTCCAGCGCCGCAAGGCATTCCTCAAGCGCGGAACGCGTCGGGTTGGCCGCCCGGCTGTATTCGTAACCGCCGCGCAGCGCCCCCACACCGTCCTGCTTGTAGGTCGAGGTCTGGTAGATCGGCGGAACCACCGCGCCGGTGCCCGAGTCCGGTTCCTGTCCGGCGTGGATCGCGAGGGTTTCGAACCCGTGCAGCTGTGTCATGGGCATGAGCCTGCCGGGCGACGACCCATGCGGTCTACTTCGAGATTCTTGCCGTCGTAGCGGCTATCGCTTATGGATGGCGAACGACACGAGCCGTGTCCAAGCGTTCACCCATCCCCGCGCATCCCATCGGCGGCTTGCTGCAACGCCTCCAGCATCAGCCTGGTGACCGGGACATTCTGGTGACCAGCCAGCGTGTACGCCGCAACGGTCCGGGAGTCCGCAGGGATCACCGGCCGGCTGACGATCTTCGGGTGACGGATGAACGACTGCACCATGCTCGGCATCACGGCGATGCCCAACCCGGCGGCCACCAGACTCTGCACGGCGAGGTTGTCGTCGGTGGTGAAGTCGATATCCGGTTCGAAACCGGCCGCCGCGCAGGACTGGACGAAGTGGCTCCGGCAGCGCACGCAACCGGCGATCCAGCGTTCCTCGGCGAGCTGGGCCAGCTCGACCGATCGCCGCCGGGCCAGCGGATGGCTCCGCGGCAGCAGGACGATCAGCGGGTCGTCGAGCAGTTCGAGCGTGAACAGCTCGTCCGGGTCGGGTTGCTCGCTCGCGGCCTCGTAGGTGAACGCCAGGGCGATGTCGCAGTCGCCGCGCCGCAAGGCGTCGACCGACGCCGGTGGCTCGCCCTCCAGCAGCTCGATCCGGATTCCAGGATGCCGAGCCTTGATCGACGCCACGGTCGGCGGGATCAGCGTCGCACTCGCGCTGGGGAACGCACAGATCCGGATGCGGCCGGCCTTCAAGCGGGTGATCGCGGTCATCTGGTTCTGCGCGGAGGAGATCGATTCGAGGATGCCTTCGGCGTGGCGCGCGAGGACCTCGCCGGCCTCGGTGAGCCGAAGCCCTCGGCCCGCCCGCACGAACAGCGGTGTGCCCACCGAGCGCTCAAGTCCCTTCATCTGCTGACTGATCGCCGGCTGCGTGTAACCGAGATTCCTTGCCGCCGCGGCGAAGGAGCCGGTGCGCACGACCTCGTCGAACACCCATACATGCCTCGAGTCGAACATCTCCGAACTATAAGCATTTCTTTGGGAGGTGTAAATAAGTCATGTCTGGACTTCGATCGGGATCCTGGGCGATCGTTGCGCAACCCACTCGTACCGATAGGCGGCGCCGATCCCTCCCGCCGCCGCATCTCTTTCGCCGTATACCGGTCAGGAGCGGTTCGCGCTCCCTGAGAACACGAGGCGACTTGATGAATCCATCTCGTAGACCGACCTCTCGCATGGCCCTGGCCACGCTCGTCACCGCGCTCACCCTGCTAGTGCCCGCATGCGCATCCGGTAATGCTGGTATCACCACCGCCAACGGCGTCAAGCTGGTCAAGGCGGGCCAGCTCACCACGTGCACCCATCTGCCCTACCCGCCGTTCCAGTTCGAAGAGGACAACAAGGTCGTCGGGTTCGACGTGGCGATGATCGATCTCGTCGCCGGGCAGCTCGGCGTCCAGCAGGTCATCGTCGACAAGCCCTTCGAGACCATCAAGACCGGCGCCGACCTCAACGCAGGGGTGTGCGACATCGCGGCGGCGGGCATGACGATCATCGACGCGCGCAAGAAGAACCTGGACTTCTCGGATCCCTACTTCAACGCCACGCAGGCGCTACTGGTCCGCAAGGGCGTCGCGGCAACCTCGATCGACGACATCAAGGCCCACCACCTCAAGCTGGGTTCGCAGTCCTCGACCACCGGCGAGGAATACGCACACGGCCACGATGTGGACTCGCAGTCCTTCGAAAGCTCCGACGCAGAGCTGAACGGCCTGCGCACCGGCCAGGTCGACGCGGTGATCCAGGACTACCCGGTAGTGCAGAACTGGCTCAAGGACCCGGCGAACGCCGAGAAGTTCCAGCTCGCGGCCAACCTGGAAACCGGCGAACGCTACGGCTTCGCCGTGCAGAAGGACGGAAACCCGCAACTGCTGCAGATGATCAACAAGGCGATCCAGCAGGCGAAGCAGGACGGGACCTACAAGAAGTTCTACGAGCAGTGGATCGGGCCGATGCCGGCCGGAGTGGAGGGACCATGAGTACCCAGGCCCCGGAAGTGGCCCCCGAGTCACCGCAACCTCTGCCTGGCGCGCATCGCTGGCGGTCACCACGCCGCAGGCGGCTGCTGGTCCGCAACGCGCAGTACGCGGTATTCGTCGTGGCCCTGGTCCTCGTCGGTGTCCTCGCGGACTGGCAACGGCTTGGTCAGCAGTTCCTGGAACCGTCCGTAGCGCTGCAACTCTTCCCGGACCTGATCACGGTGGCCCTGCTCAACACGATCACCTACACGGTCGCCGGATTCGCCGTAGGCCTCGTGCTGGGTCTACTGATCGCATTGATGCGGCTGTCCTCGGTCGGACCGTACCGATGGGTCGCAATGGCCTACATCGAACTGTTCCGCGGACTGCCCGCCCTGCTCATCTTCATCTTCGTCGGGGTCGGCGTACCCCTGGCCTTCCCCGGACTCACCTTCCCCGGTGGCGCATACGGTCAGGTCGCCTGCGCCCTCGGACTGGTCTCCGCCGCATACATGGCTGAAACCATCCGGGCCGGCATCCAAGCCGTCCCACCCGGACAGCTGGAAGCCTCCCGCACCCTGGGCATGTCGCACGGTATGGCGATGCGCACGATCGTGCTGCCCCAGGCATTCCGGATCATCGTGCCGCCACTGACGAACGAACTCGTCCTGCTGTTCAAGGACTCCTCACTCGTGCTCTTCCTCGGCGTCACGCTAGGACAGCGGGAACTCACCAAGTTCGGGCGCGACCTGGCCAGCCAGCAGGCGAACACGACACCGATCTTCGTAGCAGGCCTGTGCTACCTGCTGATCACCATCCCGCTCGGCTACGTGGTGCGCCGCCTCGAAGCCCGGCACGCGACGGCCAGGTGACGCCGATGTCCTCCGTGACCAAGCCAGCAGGACCGACCCGGACAACCAGCATCGGAAGAGGCAGGGACGCCGACATGACCGCCGCGATCGAGATTCAGCGTCTGCACAAATCCTTCGGTTCCCTGGACGTGTTGCGCGGCATTGACTTCAGCATCACGCCTGGGGAGGTGGTGTGCGTCATCGGGCCCTCCGGTTCAGGCAAGTCCACGCTGCTGCGCTGTGCCAACCTGCTGGAGCGGCCGAGCAGCGGGCGGGTTCTCGTCGGCGGCGTCGACATCACCGATCCCGACGTGGACATCGACCGGGTTCGCCGCCGGATCGGCATGGTGTACCAGCAGTTCAACCTCTTCCCGCACCTGAACGTGCTGAAGAACCTGACCATCGCCCAGCGCAAGGTGCTCAAGCGCGGGGAGGCCGAATCGGTTCGCATCGCTCGGGAGAACCTGGCCCGGGTCGGCCTGGCGGAAAAGGAACTCAGCCATCCCGCACAACTGTCCGGCGGCCAGCAGCAGCGAGTCGCCATCGCGAGGGCGCTCGCCATGGGGCCAGAGCTGATGTTGTTCGACGAACCGACCAGCGCACTCGACCCCGAACTCGTCGGCGAGGTGCTGCGGGTGATGCGCGGCCTCGCCGACGACGGGATGACGATGATGGTCGTGACGCACGAGATGGGCTTCGCACGCGACGTCGCTGACCGCGTCGTCTTCATGGACGGCGGCGTCGTCGTCGAGGAGGGCCCACCGCACGAGGTTCTGGGCAGTCCTCGGCACGAACGGACTCGGTCGTTCTTGTCCAGGGTTATCCAGGCGGAGAAGATGAACACCGCGACGGAAAGCACTGCCTAGGATTGAATGCCGGTCGTCCAAGGTTTTTTGCACACCGAGACATATCTTGATCGGTACGCACGATCGCAAGGTGTCCGGCGTTGGGATCACCGGCCGCGCAGCGGTGCCTGCGCCGGACATCGTCGGCGTAGTGTCAAGGGTGGCTTTCAGCAGGTATCCAGGGCCACCAGCCAAGGTGAAAAAAGCTCAATAATGCTGATCGGGGGAAGGGTATGATGGTTGCGCTGGCGCGTTATCCGCGGTATCCGTTGGGGCACTTCCCGACGCCGCTGGAGCCATTGACACGGCTGACCGACCGGCTGCGCGACACGTATCGCAGCGTTCCGTCGCTGTGGATCAAGCGGGACGACTGCACGGGGCTGGCCACCGGCGGTAACAAAACGCGGAAGTTGGAATTCCTGGTGGGCGAGGCGCTTCAACAGGGCGCCGACACGCTTATCACCCAGGGCGCCCTCCAGTCGAACCACGCGCGGCAGACCGCGGCCGCGGCGGTCCTGGCGGGAATGCGCTGCAGCCTGTTGCTGGAGTGCCGGCAGGAAAGTGACGAGGATTACGAGCGATCAGGCAACGTGCTGCTCGACGAAATCCTCGGGGCCCAGATCGTGGACCGTCTTCCGGCCGGCACTGATATGCAGGCTGCGATGGAAGAACTGGCGGAGCGATTGCGGGGCGAGGGTCGGCGCCCGTTCGTCATTCCTGTCGGCGGGTCCAACCCGACCGGGGCGCTTGGCTACGTCGCCTGCGCCGAGGAGCTCGACGCGGCCCAGATCCCGATCGACTGGGTTGTGCACGCCACGGGCAGCGCCGGCACCCAGGCAGGATTGGTCGCCGGCCTCAGACTGCTCCGCCACGACGCCAAGGTGCTGGGTGTCTGCGTTTCACGGAATGAAGATCTGCAGCGCTCCCTGGTGCATCAGCTCGCGCAGGACACTGCCGCGAAGTGCGGTGCGGACATCCATCTCCCCGAAGACGCCGTGCTGGTCGACGATCGGTGGGTGGGCGGCGGCTACGGAGTGCCGACGGATGGGATGGTGGAGGCGGTCCGGTTGCTGGCCACCACCGAGGGCATCCTGCTGGACCCGGTGTACTCCGGAAAGGCATTCGCGGGGTTGCTCGGCAACATCGCGGAGGGGCGATTCACACCGGAGGAGAACGTTGTCTTCCTCCACACTGGAGGCAGCGTCGGCCTCTTCGCGTACCGCTCGACGTTCGCGCCGTCGACGTCCTGATCGGCCCGTGGCCTTCGGCCGGGATGGTTCGGAGACCACCCCGGCCGTTCAGTCAGGTTCGTGCCGGAGCGAACTCGACGTCCTTGGTTTCCGGGCCGAGCTTCGCGCCGATCCAGGTCAGCACGCCGCTGAGTACGATCAGCACCACCGGCGTGTAGGCGTAGGGCAGCACCGTGGACAGCCCTACCATGTAAACGCTGTAGAACGACGGGATGATGAGCGACACGCTGTAGGCGAATCCATAGCCGGAGGCGCGCACGTTCGTCGGGAACGCTTCCAGGAGATAGACGGTCGCCACCCCGTACGGCCCGACCGCAACAACCAGGCCAAGCGTGTAGATCACCATCGCGAGCGTGAAGTTCCCCCCGCCCTGGAGCAGGCTCACCATCGTGAAGAACGTGATGGCCGCGACGGTTGCGGTGCCGGCCCCGGTCAGCATCAGCACGCGGCGCCTGCCGAAGCGCTGTCCGAGATGCCCGTACACCAGATAGCCGGCGAACAGCGCGACGTTGGCGAGCAACAGCGCGAGGGTCACTGCGTTGGCGTCCTGCTTGAGCTGCGAGATCAGCAGTCCCGTGACCGGAGTGATGATCGACTGGACGGCGAACCACAGTCCGCTCATCAACAACAGCGCCTGGACGAGCCGCCGCGCGTTGTCGCCTGCGAACAATTGCCGCAGCGGAGGCTTCGACACCTGCGCACCCGCGGACTTCGCCTCCGCCTTCCACACCTCGGATTCCTCGATGGAGCGGTAGAAGTAGATGAAGAAGAGGACGCCCAGGGCGCCGCCGATGAGGAACGGGATTCGCCACCCCCACTGGACGTAGGGGGAGTTGAGGTCGTCATGTGGGAGCAATGCCAGCAGCGGTAGGGTGACCACCGAGATCGCGATGTAGCCCACCGGGTAGGCGGATGCGATGAACGCCCCGACCAGCCCGCGCCGGGGCTTGGGGCAAGCTTCCATGGCCAGCGGGTTGGCGCTGGTGTATTCGCCGCCCATGAATATGCCGCCGACGAGCCTCAGGAACATGAGGGAGAACAGCGCGCCGTAGCCCCAAGCCCGGTATCCGGGTAGCAGTGCCATCAGAAAGGTAGCGACGGTGAATCCGGCTACGGCGATCAGGGTGGATCGGCGTCGGCCGATCTTGTCGCTGAGGTGGCCGAAGAGGATCGAGCCGATCGGGCGGCCGATGAGCGTCACGGCGAAGGTCAGGTAGAACAGGGTGATTTCCAGCGTGGCTGAGATGTCCTCCGGCTGGAAGTAGTGGATCGCCGGGGCCAGCGCCACCACGGGCAGGTAGATGTCGAAGTAGTCGACCGCGAAACCGAAGAACGCAGCGCGGGCCGCGCGCTTGGCGGGCACCGGCATCGGAGCCGGCTTGCCGCCCGGTGGTCTCTCCGTGCGCACGGGTGTTGAGGCGTGATCCATTGTGGGCGCTCCTCTCGGGAAGGCACCGTGATTCGGAAGGTGGTCTTGTTAGTTGTGGTGATTCCCCTCGTGCGGGCGGGCCCCGGGATCGTCCGAGGCCCGCCCGCCGTCGGTGTCGTTGCTCAGACCGGCTACTCTCCCGCCACGTCCGGCAGGCCGGTCGCGATCAGCTGACGAGCCAGGTCCAGATCTTGTTCGCGGCCCGAGGTCAGCGCCGCCACCACCCGATCGTCCTGCAGGTACCAGACCGTGAAGTCCCCGCTGCCGACCGATCCTGCGACTCGTTCGGAGTCCCACTCGTCGGCTGGGCCGACGTACTCCAGCCGCGCCAGGTCAGCCAGGTCGGTCCAGAAGTACGGGATCTCACGGTGTTCGACGGCGGCTCCGAGCATGTTGCGAGCGGCGGTGATCCCCTGTGCGATGGCGTGCTCTTCGTGTTCGAGGCGTAGCCGGCGCCGGTGCACCGTGCTGTCGTACTCGCACGCGTCGCCTGCGGCGTAGACGTGCTCGGCGCTGGTCCGAAGCGTTGCGTCGCAGGCGATTCCGCCGGTGGGGCCGATCGTCAATCCCGCGGCTTTCGCCAGCTTGGTGTCCGGCACGGCGCCGATCCCCACAACGACCAGATCTGCCGGGATGTGCCGACCGGAAACAGTTCGCACGCCATCTACCCGGCCTTCGCCGGAGAAGGCAGCGACCTGCTCGCCACCGACCAGCTCGACCCCGCGGCTGCGCAGCAGGCCGCTGACGTGGTCGGCCACGGTGGCGCCGAAGGCGGTCTCCAGCGGTGCCCGTTCTGGCATCACCATCGTGCAGTGCACCCCGAACGCGGTCAGCGACGCGGCGACCTCGGTGGCGATGAACGATCCTCCGACCAGCACGGCTCGCTTGGCCTGCGCGGCGTGGGAGCGCAGTTTTTGCGCGTTGCCCGGTGCCCGAAGGTAGTGGATCCCGTCCAGCGCGGCCCCGTCAACGTTGAGCCGTCGCACCATCGCGCCGGTGGCGAGCAGGGCACGCTGGTAGTGCAGCACGGACTTGTTCGCCAGGGTCGCGGTCCGTCCTGCGGTATCCAGTGACACCACTGCGGAGCGTGTCAGAAGCCCGACGTGGTTGTCCTCCCACCAGCTTGCGGGGTGCACGGCGATGTCGTGGGCGTCGGCATCCGGCCCGAGCAGCGCCTTGGTGATCGGCGGCCGGTGGTACGGGCCTAGGAGCTCGCGCGTCACCAGGGTGATCGAGCCGTCGAAGCCCTGCTTGCGCAGTTCTGCCGCCGCGGCGGCAGAGGCCACTCCACCGCCGACGAGCAGAACGTCTACATCGGACTCGGTCATGTCAGTCTCCGTCGTAGGGTTCGAAGTCGCTCTTGCGGGCCCCGCAGACCGGGCACACCCAGTCGTCGGGGATGTCTTCGAACGCGGTGCCCGGCGGGATGCCGCCCTCGGGATCCCCTTCTGCGGGGTCGTAGATGTCCCCGCACGACACGCAGATCCACTTCTGCGCCACGGCTGCCGTGGACATGTCTTCCTCCCTAGTCGTCTTGCCCGCCGGCCCACCGGGTCCGGCTGGGGTCCAGCAGTGGGCGCAGGTCGTGGTGCCTGGCCCAGGCCAGCGATTCGAGTTCGAGTGCGTCGAGCTCGACGGTTTGACGGGTGCGCAGGTCCTCGATGCGCAGCCGTGGCCGACCGGAGTCCTGCTGGCGCACGCTGATTCCGACGATCGCGAATTCGTTGCGGACGACGAGCCGGTCGGGGTCGGGTTCGAGCGCGGCGAGGATGTCCTCCAGCGGCATCCCCTCGCTGCTGGTCAGGCCTTCGTGAACCGGCATTCCAACGTCACCTTCTCGGCGGCCGCCAGCGCTTCGTCGACGTCGTCCTGGCTGGTGTAGGCGCGGTCGGCGATCGACCGAGCCGCCAGCGACACGGTGATCTCGGCGTCGAACGGGAACGGGTCGACGGTGACCACACCAGGCTTGACCGGGGTCAGCACCAGATCCGCACGCTTCCCCGCCACCCGGGTCGGAGCGAGCTGGATGGTCCGCGGTCCGGGCTGTTGGTCGATGCTCTTGAGCGTGGTGGCCAGCGGGACGGCAGGGGTGTCGGCCGGCGCGATGTCGGCCAGCGAGACGTACAGCGAGAACAGGTCCCACACCTGCAGCAGGTCGTAGTGGTACCACAGGCGGGCTTCGAAGTCGCTGCGGATGCCGTCCGCGGTGAGCTCCTTCTTGGTCTCCGCCCAGCGTCGTTCCTCCTCGGCGACGTGCTTCTCGCGGATCTCGTCCAGCGGTGTGGCGGTCGGTTTGATGCCCACGCCGCCGTCCTGCATGCCCCAGCGGTTCCGGTACAGCCCGGTCCAGTGCATGCTGACCAGCAGCCCGGCGTAGGCGTCCTCGTCGTAGATCCGGTCGACGCCCCGCTGGTAGAGCGGCAGGTGGTCCTCCAGCGGGATCTCCAGGAAGTGCAGGGGGCGCTGGGCTGCGGCGTTGAACAGCGGCTCGGCGTCGGCTTCCCGCCAGCCGTCATCGTGTCGGGCGGTGCCGATGCTGACCTGCTCGCGGCGGGTCGGTGCCTCGAAGTCGGCGTTGCCCCAACGGAGGGTCAGGTCTCCAGCCAGCCGACCGTGTTCGTTCTGGTCGACCAGCACCAGGTTCCCGTTTCGTCGACTGATGAGCATCGTGTCGTTTCCTTTCTAGGGGTGCCGATACACACGCGCGGCGCGGAGGGCGCGCAGCGCAACCGCCGGAGCAGCATGCTCGTACTGCCGCTCCGAGAAGGCACGGCAGTACGAGCCGTGCGTGGGGTGGGCGAACTCGCTGCTAAAGCAGCAAGCTGAGGTTGCCGAGCTGTCCGTCGTTGTTGATCAGCTCGACCTTCTTCCGGACGATCTGCAGTTCCCCGCCCGCCCGGCGCAGCCGGTGGCGGTACTGCCCCGCATGAACGTGCTGCACCCCGGCGCGGTACTCGGCGACCAGGAAGGACGATGCCACGTCGAGCTCATCGCCATCGTCGGCGATGATGCGGATGTTGCCAACGAGGTGCGCAGTGCGGGATGTGGGTTCCTGCGCGTAGGCCAGGCCGCTGTCCAGCCGCCAGACGCGCTCAGCGAGGTGCTGCATGTTGTCGTAGACGATGGACACTTCGCGGCGCGGGTCGATGTCGTCGGCGATGGCCGGGATCCAGTAGATCCCGTCCGGGGCGAACAGCTTCAGCCAGCCGGGGAAGTCGCGGGCGTCCAGCAACGCCGCCTCCGCGTGGAGGAAGCCTTCGATCTCACTCATCGCCGTCCTCCATCAATCCGAGCCATCGCCGCAAGTAAGCGCGCTGCGGGACCTCGTCCGACGAGCGGCCGATGCGGATCCCGGCCGCTTCGTCGACCACCTCGCGGTCCAGGCCGCGGCTCATCAGCGTCCAGTCGGCCGGGCTGGCCGAGCCTTCGATGCCCCGCATCACCCGGTCGAAGCCGACCTCGATGTCGTCAGTCGAGCCGAATCCGGCCGGCCCGTAGAAGATTTCGTGGTCTCGCAGGATCCGGTCGCGGGCGTGTTCATCGGCGTCCTTGGGCAGCAGCGGGTAGAGGTACACCCAGGTCTCGTCGACCGAGCGCGGCACCACCAGCCGCAGGTGCGCACCGACGAACGCCAGGCTGGGGAAGATGTTGAGGTTGAACGGGATCAGCTCGCCGATGCCGATCGCGTGCGCGTTCTCACCAGCCTGTTCCAAGCGACCGTACTCGTGCACGGCGTGCCCGCCGCCCAGGTCGATACCGCGCCAGTCGGGGTTGGTGCGGACGTTCTTCACCCACGGGCTGCTCTGTCCAGTGCGGTCCTTGAGGATGTCCAGCCAGCTCTTGTGCGTGAAGGAGAAGTGGTACGGGTCGATGGTGTTCTCGATCTGCAGCTTCCAGTTCCCGCGGTAGACGAGCTTGTGCGCGTGCGAGACCAGTTCCGGACCGGAGACACCGATGTCGGCGATGAAGTCCAGGTAGCGGCGCGCGTTGCCGAGGTAGTCGGCGAGCGGCTCGATGCCCGGATCCAGGCTG
Organism: Saccharopolyspora sp. NPDC003752; assembly: GCF_053605825.1. Taxonomy (NCBI): domain Bacteria; kingdom Bacillati; phylum Actinomycetota; class Actinomycetes; order Pseudonocardiales; family Pseudonocardiaceae; genus Saccharopolyspora; species Saccharopolyspora sp. NPDC003752. The sequence continues at coordinate 43,047 of NZ_JBSGJZ010000012.1, forward strand.
GCGAAGACGAATCCGCGGTAGGACTCGGCACGCGGGACGTGCACCAGCCCCATCGCGGCCTTGTCGAAGCCCGGCCCGTAGCCGTCGTCGAAGGGCACGCCGACCAACTCGCCGGCAGAGTTGTAGGTCCAGCCGTGGTAAGCGCACCGGAAGAAGTTGGCGTTCCCGAACTCGCGCTGGCACACCGCCGAACCGCGATGGCGACAGCGGTTGAACATCACGTTGATCGCGCCATCGTCAGCCGAACGGTTCACGATCAACGGCTGCCGCCCGATGTAGGCGGTCTTGTAGTCGCCGCCGGTGGGAATCTCGCTCTCGTGCGCCACGAACACCCAAGCCCGGCCGAAGACCCGGCTGAGCTCGCGGGCGAAGATCGTCGGGTCACGATAGATCCGGCTGCTCACCCGCCAGTCGTCGGTGATGAGCGGCTCCTCGGCCCGTTCCGCTGTTGTCATTCGTTCCTCCCGTACTCGGACAGATCTGGGATGACGCAAGACCGGATCGCCGTCGGGTCGGCGAGGCCGGCCAGTGCTTCCTCGGTGCGTTCGATCGGGAACCGGCCGGTGCACATCCGCTCCAGCGGGTAACGGCCCGACTCGATGAGCCGCAGGGCCGGCGGGACGAGGCTGCTCGGACGGCCTCGCACGGCGCGCAGCGTGAGCACCTTCCGGATCATGGCGTCCACCACGGTTTCCGCCGATCCGCCGCCGCCCTTGGCCAGCCCGACCTGCACCACGGTCGCCCGGTTCCCGGCCACGGCCATCGCGGTGTCAAGCGCGGCGGCCGAGTCCGCCGCGTTGATGACGGTGTCGGCCAGCGCTCCCCCGGTCAGCTCGGTGACCTGCTCGATGGCGTCGGTCGTCAGCGTGTGGTCGGCGCCGAGGGCCTTGGCCACCTCGAGTCTGGTGGCGTCGGCCTCCTGGCCGATCACGATCACCGTTCCCGCACCGGCCTCCTTGGCGCCGATCACGCACGCCAGCCCGTGCGGCCCCGGCCCGACGATCACAACGGTGCCGCCCGGCCGCAGCCCGCCTACGCCGGCGACCCAGTCCAGGCCGTTGGAGATCGGGATGTACAGCTGCACGAGCTCTGCCGGCACGTCGGCGGCGACCTTGTGCACGATGGCCTGCGGGTGCAGGTGGAGAAAGTCGCTGTAACCGCCGTACAGCCCGGATCCGCTGTGGATGGACTTGCCGCCGTAGCGCGGCACTCGGCACATCTGGTACGAACCGGCCAGACAGGACCGGCAGGTGCCGCAGGGCAGGTACTCCTCGACGACGATCCTGTCCCCTGCCTCGACGCCCCAGCGCGCGGCGGCCTGCGGTCCGATGTCGACGATCGTCCCGACGAGCTCATGTCCGAGCACGCACGGCAGCTCGTACAGCGGATTGACCCCGTGGTAGGCGGCCATGTCGGTGCCGCAGACCCCGGTAGCCTCCACCTTCAGCAGTCCGTCATCGGCCCCGATCCGCGGCAGCGGCAGCTCTTCGATGGTCAGCTGCCGCTTCCCGTGCAGTACGACCGCTCTGCTGGTGGTCATGTCTCGTCCGCCTCTCCGCGATTTGCAGTGGTGGTTGCGTCCGGCTCGAATCCCGCGTTTCGCGGTTTCTTGTGGTTGGTTTGCATCACGGTCCCCTGGGGTGCGGTGGGGGAGGACTGAAGTTGACGTGTCATGCCCGAACCTCCTGATCAGCGCCGCGGATGACCGCCTCCGCCGCAGCCGCGGCGGTGACTTCTCCGTACTTGGCCTGGATGTCGAACAACGCCGCCTCGTGGGGCTCGACCGCCCGGTCGACTACGGCCGTGCGCGGCACCAGCACGCGGTAGCCGTGCTGCATCGCGTCCACGACCGTGGCGCGCACGCACCCCGACGTCGTGGCACCGGTAACGATCACGCCATCGCACCGCTGCCCGGCGAGGAATGCCGCCAGATCGGTGCCGAAGAACCCGGAAGCGAACAGCTTCCGCAGGACCGGCTCGCCGGCCTCCGGAGCCACCCGCTCGTCGAGCTGCGACCAGCGGCTACCGACCGCGCACTCCCGCAACGCGGGGATCTTCTCCAGGAAGGGCTCGGCGATCGCCTCCGCCGCCTCGTCGTATTCGATCTTGGTGAACACCCGGGGAACCCCGACCGCTCGGGCAGCCGCGAGCAGCCGCGCGGTCTCCTCGACCGCTTCGTCTGCATCACAACCGAGAGCACAGCTTCGATCGGTGAACCCGAGGGTGAAGTCGACGACGATCAGGGCGGGTCGCCGGATCGGGCGTTGGGCGGCTCCGATGCCGCGTTCGCGGTAGAGCTCGACAGCGCTGGCCGACACGTTCACTCCTTCCATGGAAGACGTAAGTCGTATACAACTTCTCGTCAGTGCGAGACGGGGAACAAGCAGAAGCCAGCACTTGCGGCGGCAGCAGATAGAATTCTATATTCCGATCGTGCGGCGCTTCGGCTCGGATGTCAAGCAGAAGAAGGCGAGTTACCCGCCAGTAAGTCGACATAGCCGACAATCAAGGCCCCATGGGCAGACCGGCAGTCGACCGCGAGGGCTCGATCCGAATCTCCGCACAGCTTGGCCAGCCAAGGGAAGTTGCATACAATTCTTCATCTGCTCCGAGGAGGACGCGATGACACTCGCCGGCCGGACGGCCTTGGTGACCGGGGCCGCGAGCGGGATCGGCGCCAGCTGCGCCCACCGACTCGCCCAGGACGGCGCACATGTGCTCGTCCTCGACAACAACGCGGAAGCCGCGCGCGAGGTCGCCATCGACATCGGCGGTCAGGCTGTGATCGTCGACCTCGCCGACCTAGCGGCCGTTGAGGAGGCACTGGTCGGCTGCGAGGTCGACGTCGTGGTGAACAACGCCGGGATCCAGCACCTGGCGCTGCTCCACGAGTTCCCGCGCAAGGAGTTCACCCGGCTGCTCGACGTCATGGTCGAGGCTCCATTCCGCATCGCACGCGCGACGCTGCCCGGGATGTATGCGCGGCGCTGGGGCCGGTTCGTGCACATCACGTCGATCCGGGGGGTGCGCGGCGACCGCCGCAAGGCCGCCTACGTCGCCGCGAAGCACGCCGTGGAGGGCCTGTCCAAGACGATCGCGTTGGAAGGCGCCGAGAACGGCGTGACCTCGAACTGCATCAGCCCGGCCTGGGTGGAAACACCGCTCACGCACGAACTCGCGCAGCGGCAGGCCGACATCCACGGCACGACACCCGACCAGATCCTCACCGACGTGATGCTCGGTGGAGCCGCGATCAAGGAACTCGTCGCGCCGGAGGAGATCGCCGACCTGGTCGCCCACCTGTGCTCGGGGTCCGCCCGGCACACCACCGGGACCTCCATCCCGGTCGACGGGGGGTGGCTGGCCGGATGAGCCGCCGAAACCGCAGCAGGCAAGGAGAAACCATGCGAACGGCACCACGACGGCACGGGGTCGGAGCGAGAACGCCCCGCCGGGAAGACGAACGTCACCTGTCCGGACGCGGGTCCTTTGTCGCAGACCTGGCCATGCCGGGCCTGCGCGAGGTCGCCTTCGTTCGCAGCCAGGTCGCCCACGGCCGACTGTCCTCGGTGACCGCCCCCGAGGGGGCGCCGTCCGGCTCGGTGTGGACTGCCGAGGATCTCGCCCCGTTGGCCGATCCGCTGACTGCGACGTCCACACTGGATGGTTTCCGGGCCGCTCCGATGCCCAATCTGGCGTTCGGCAAGGTGCGCTACGTCGGCGAGCCCGTGGCGCTGGCGATTGCCGGCACCCGCGCCGAGGCCGAAGACCTCGCCGCCACGGTGACCGTTGACATCGAGCCGCTGCCCGCGGTCGCGGACCACCACGCGGCGCTAGCCGCCGGGAGCCTGGTGCACGACGACTGGCCGGACAACATCTTCGCCACCACCTCCGGCGAGGCCGGCGACATCGACTCGGCCACCCGGGACGCCGCCGTGTCGATCACCCGCGAATACACCATGCGCCGCCAGACCGTGGTACCGCTGGAGACCCGGGGCGTGATCGCCTACTTCGACCGCGCCGCCGACCAGCTCGTCGTGTGGTCGTCGACGCAGACCCCGCACATGATCCGCGACATGATCGCCCTCCAGTTGGGCATGGAGGCAAGGCGGGTGCGGGTGATCGCGCCGGACATGGGTGGTGGGTTCGGCGCGAAGTGCTCGGTCTACCCGGAGGAGATCACCCTCGCCGCGATCGCTCTGCGGCTGGACCACCCGGTCCGCTGGGTGGAGGACCGCTGGGAGTCGATGGTCTCGTCCACCCAGTCCCGCGACCACCACTACCGGATCACCGCGCACGCCGCCGCGGACGGCACGCTGCTCGGCGTCGAGGCCGACATCGTGGTCGACGGCGGCGCCTACTCGGTCCACCCGTGGACCGCGACGATGGACGCCACCATGGCCGCCGCGATGATCCCCGGCCCGTACCGGCTGCGCAACTACCGGTTCCGCACCCGCAGCGTCGCCAGCAACAAGACGCCATCCGGCCCGTACCGCGGCGTCGCCCGGCCCGGGGCATGCTTCGCGATCGAGCGCACCCTCGACGACCTCGCCCACGAACTCGGCATCGAACCCTGGCAGATGCGCGTCACCAACATGGTCCGCCCCGCGGACATGCCCTACACGTCGGTGACGAACAAGGTCTACGACAGCGGTGACTACGAGGAGGCGGTCCGCCAGGCGACCGTCCTCATCGGACATGACGAGTGGCGGGCCAAGCAGCGCGCAATGGATCCGACGTCGCGGTGGCGCATCGGGATCGGTTACGGCTCGTTCACCGAGCAGACCGCACACGGCTGCATCGAATGGGCCTCGCGAGGCTTGGCCATCACCATCGGCACCGAGGGCGCCCGGCTGGCGATGGACGCCACCGGCAGCCTCACCCTGTCAGTGGGGATCAAGAGCCACGGCCAAGGCTCGGAGACGACGCTCGCGCAGGTGGTCAGCGAGGTCTTCGACGTGCATCCCGCACGGGTGACGGTCGTGCACGGCGACACTGCGCTGACCCCGCGCGGCGACGGCACATTCGCGTCCCGGTCAATGGTCATGTCGGGTGGCGCGACACTCGGCGCAGCCCGCGCGCTCGCCGAGAAGGTGCTGCGCATCGGCTCGGTGCTGCTCGACGAACCGGCCGAGCAGCTGGAGCTTCGCGACGGCGCAGTGCACGGCTCGCGCGGCTCGGTGGGCCTCGCCGAACTGGCCAAGGAGTTCTTGTTCACCCCGGACCACGTACCAGGTGTCGAAGCTGGTCTCGAGGCCACCTACTACTACCGGCCGGAAGTGCAGACCGGCGCGTTCACCTACGCCACGCACGCCGTCGTGGCGGAGGTCGACCTGGACACCGGCGACGTCCGGCTGCTCGACTACGCCATCGTCGAGGACTGCGGAACCGTGGTGAACCCGCAGATCGTCGAGGGCCAGATCATCGGCGGCATCGCCCAAGGCATCGGCACCGCGCTGCTCGAAGAGCTGGTGTACGACGCCGACGGACAGCCGAAGTCCACCAGCTTCCTGGACTACCTGCTGCCCGGCGCCACCGAAGTCCCGGAGATCAAGATCGGCCACCTGGAGACGCCGTCGCCCTACACCGCCTTCGGCATGAAGGGAGCCGGTGAGGGCGGTGCGATCGCCCCACCTGCCGCGATCGGCAACGCCATCACAGATGCACTGCGCGAATTCAACGTCCGGATCGGCGAAACCCCGATAACACCCGCGCGGGTGTGGAACGCGCTGCAGCACGCCTCGGCCGCACAGCCCGCGGGGGTGGCCCGATGAAGCCCGCCGAATTCCAATACCACAAGCCGGTGGCGGTGGCCGATGCCGTGCGGTTGCTGCACGAGCTCGGCGACGGTGCCAAGGTCATCGCGGGCGGGCAGAGCTTGCTGCCGATCATGAACCTCCGCCTGGCGGAGCCGAGCCATCTGGTCGACATCACCGGCATCCCCGAGCTCCGCGGATCCGAAGTCACCGGATCCGCCGGGCACTACGGTGCGGCCACGACGCACATGATGGTGGAGGACGGACTCGTTCCCGATGTCACGGGCGGTCTGCTCGCGCATGCGGCCGGCGGCATCGGCTATCGGGCCATCAGGACGCGTGGCACGCTGGGCGGAAGCCTCGCGCACGCCGACTCCAGTGCCGAATGGCCGACCGTCATGTCCGCAGTGGACGCCGTGGTGACCGCGGCGTCGGTCCGGGGCACCCGCCGGATTCCGGTCCGGAAACTGCTGTTCGGATTCTTCACCACTGCCCTGGAACCGGATGAGCTGATCACCTCGGTAGAAGTGCCCGCCTTCTCCTCCGACGTGCGCTGGGCCTTGCACAAAACCGCTCGCAAACCGGGCGAGTTCGCCGAATCCATGGCCGTTGTGCTCCGCCGTCCGACCGGTAGCGAGCTGTGGCTCGGCGCGGCCCGCGACACGCCGGTGCGGCTCGGCACCACCGAAACCGCTGTGCACACCCGACCGGCCGCTGACATCCCGCTCGCCGAGCTCGTCGAGGCGGTCGCCGCCGACACCGACTGCGAAGGACACGCGCTGCAACTGCACGCCGTAACGGTGCAACGGGCACTGCGCGCCGCAGAACGGGAGGAAACCCATGCCTGACAACACGATTCGGCTCACCGTCAACGGGCGGGACGTCGAGGTCGCCGTTCCGGCGCGCACCTCGCTGGCCGACCTGCTCCGCGACCACCTGGGCCTCACCGGCACGCACCTCGGATGCGAACAGGGCGTGTGCGGTGCGTGCACCGTCCTGGTCGACGAACTGCCCACCCGGGCCTGCCTCACCCTCGCCGCAGCATGCGACGGATCTGAGGTCATCACCGTCGAGGGACTGACCGGTCCCGACGCCGACCGGCTCCGAGCGTGCTTCTCCCGGGAAGGCGCACTGCAGTGCGGCTTCTGCACTCCGGGGATGCTGCTGTCCGCCTTCGACCTGGTGCGCCGCCGCGAAGAACTTTCCAGGAACCAGGTGTGCGTCGGGATGTCCGGCAACATCTGCCGCTGCACCGGATACAACGGCATCGTCCGCGCAGTGCAGTCCGCCATCGGCGAGGGCATCGAAGCCGAAACCCACACATCCGCGAATTGAGGAGAAAGCTGTGCAATTCACCAACGACTTCATCGTCCCCGCCGCGCTCGACGAGGCGTGGACCCTGCTCACCGACGTTCCGCGGATCGCCCCCTGTTTGCCGGGCGCGACCGTCCAGCCGGGTGACAACGGCGAGTACGCAGGCGCCGTGACGGTCAAGGTGGGGCCGATCAAGGTGTCCTACCAGGGCACCGCGCACTTCCGCGAGCTCGATTCCACCAACCACCGCATGGTGCTCGACGCCCAGGGCAAGGAGGACAGCGGCAAGGGAGCCGCCGGCGCGATCGTCACCGTCGAGCTGCACAGCGCGGGGCCGGACAAGACCGAGGTGCGGGTGCGCACCGAACTCCAGGTCACCGGCAAGGTCGCGCAATTCGGGCGGAACGCCATGGCCGACATCGGTACGCGCCTGATCGGTCAGTTCGCCACGAACCTCGAGACCCTGCTGTCCGCCGACGGCGCAACGCACACCGCCGAAACGACCACCCGCAAGGCACCAGTGCAACCTCAGGCACAGGATGACGCCGGACTCGACGCGCTGTCGCTGCTCATCCCCGTCGCCAAGCGCTACGCGCCGACCGTCGCGGCGTTCCTTCTCGGCGCGATCCTCACTGCGCTGATCAGCCGGCTTCGAGGTCCTCGTGCTGCAGCACGGCGTGTTGAGCCGTCCTGATGTGCACCTTCATGATCATCTCGGCGGTCTCGGAATCGCGGCGCCGGAACGCTTCCACGAGTTCCCGGTGGTGCTCGACACTGCGCGCCAAGTCCCGTTCGGTGTACCGGAGGAAGGTCCGGCGCACCAACGGCAGCCCCATCACACCGGAGAGCAGGAACACCAGGCTGTCGTTCTCGGTGGCGTCCAGGATCATCGCGTGGAACTCGTTGTTCAACGCGGCGGCCCGCTGCAAAGCACCTGATCCGCCCGCCTTGATCGTCTGCTCGTACTCGGCGAGGTTGTCCTCGAGCTTGCCGAGGGTCTCCTCGTCGACCTTCTGCGCCGCGAGAGCAGCCACGTAGCCCTCGACGAGCGCGCGTACGCCGAAGATCTCGGTGATCTGCTGATGCGTCCAGGCCACAACCTGCGCACCGCGGTTGCGCTCCAGCCGAACCAGACCTTCCGAGCTGAGCTTGTTCAGCGCTTCGCGCACGGGTGTGCGGCTGATTCCCATGGAGTCGGCCAGCGCGCCCTCGCGCAGCCAGCTGCCCGGAGCCAGCTCGCCGGAGGCCATTCGATCGACGATCTCCGCGTACGCCCGCTGGACGGCTGAAGATCCCGAATCCGCGACCTGCTCGCGGTTGGCCATGCCGCACCTCCCAGTCAGCTGAGCCTACTCCGGCCAGTTCTATCCGAAGGAGCGAAGATGTCCCCGCACCGCCTCGGCCTCATCGTGCCCAGTTCCAACACAACGATGGAAACCGAAATCCCCGAACTGCTCGCCCGCCATGCCGCGACCAGCGGTGAGCGGTTCACCACCCACTCCAGCCGCGCCGTGCTGCACACCGTCGACCCGGAGTCCCTGCACCGGATGGTCGGGGAAGGCGACCGCTGCGCCGCGGAGCTGGCCGACGCGCACGTCGCCGCGATCGGTTACGCCTGCCTGATCGCACTGATGGCCGAGGGGCCGCGCGCCCACGAACGCGTTGAACCCCACCTGGCCGAGGTCACGGCCGGCAACAACAGCCCGGCGCCGGTGGTGAGCAGCGCGGGTGCGCTCGTCCGAACGATCCTCGAACTCGGGCTGTCCCGGGTCGCGATCGTGACCCCCTACCTGCCCGAGCTGACCGACATGGTCATCCGGTACCTCGGCGCCTACGACGTGGAGGTCGTCGACTCGGTGAGCCTCGGAGTCCCGAACAACATCGCCGTCGGCAACCTCGACCCCGCAGACCTGCCCGGGCACGTCGAACGGCTGGACCTCAGCCGCGCCGAGGGCCTGGTCCTCTCCGCGTGCGTGCAGATGCCCTCGCTGCCGGCGGTCGACCCGGTCGAACGGAAGGTCGGACTGCCGGTGCTCACCGCGGCCACGTCGACAACACGCGAACTGCTGCGCGCGATCGGCCTCCAGCCAGCGGTGCGCGGGGCTGGGGCCGCGCTGGCCTAGGAATCGGCGGCGACGCCGCTGTCCTCCAGGTAACGCAGTGAGCTGGTGAGGCTGGCTTCCAAGTGCCCGCGCAGGACCTCGTCGATGCCGTCGAGGTCGCCGGCCCGGATCCGCTTCACCAGCTCCGCGTGTTCGACCGCCGCTGCCGCCTGCCGCTCGGAATTCGGCAGGCTGTTCATCACGTACCGCTCGCAGGTGTTCCACAGCATGCACAGATGCCGGTGCAAGACCCCTTCTCCAGCCGCGCGGAACAGCGCGAAGTGGAACGCGCGGTGCGCGTGCAGCATCTCCTCCGACACCTCCGGCACCCGCCGGTCGGTGAGTTCCTGCATCTGACCGAGCCAGTACTCCATGTCCCGCAGGATCGTCGGATCGCCGGATTCCGCGGCCCGGTGCGCAGCGACGGGCTCGACCGCTTGCAAGATCGCGAACGAATCCCGCAGGTCGCGCACGCTCAGCTCGCGCACCACGGTCCCCCGCCTCGGCAGATTGTCCACAAGCGACTCCGCCTCGAGCTGCCGGACCGCCTCGCGCAGCGGAACCCGGCTGACCCCCAACTCATCCGCCAACTCGTAAACCGGCACTTTCCGCCCCGGCCTCAGCACCCCGAGCACGATCCGGTTGCGAAGCTGCTCGGCGACGAAGTCGGTGATCGTCCCGGGCGTCTGGTTCGGCTGCGCCATCGCAGAACGACCTGACACGTACGCCTCCTTCCCACGCCACACCAGCCAAAATAGTATACAGTTTTCTTTCAACTGACCGCTGCTGGCCGACGGGGGCAGTCGGCTTCACCTTCAGCAGGAACTCACGGCGACAGGCCAGCGGGGCGAGTCGAGCCAAACGCTTCGCCTCCTGTAGATGTCATACAGTTGGCGCATGTCGTCGTTCCAGCCTGCGGTGCGCAACGTTCCGATGTCAGTCCAGATCGGCGAGCAAGTACGGACGCGAATCACGTCCGGCGAGTGGCCGGTCGGGATGCGGCTGCCGGGCGAGCATGCCCTCGTGGAGACATTCGGCGCCAGCCGCGCCACTGTTCGCGAAGCACTGCGAGGCCTGATCCACGCCGGGCTGCTGGAGGCTCGCCCCGGCGACGGCACCTACGTTCGGGCGTCGAGCGAACTCGACGCCGTGCTGCAACGCCGGGTTTCCCCGAAAACGGTCGACGACGTGTTCGAGCTGAGGGAAGCGCTGGAAATTCACGCCGCCCGACTGGCCGCGACCCGCGCAACCCGAGAAGAGCTCGCAGCATTGGCCAAGATCCTGGCCTCCCGGGACGCCGCACCGGACCTCAAAGCCCGCCTCGAACGAGATCTCCAGTTCCACGACGCCCTGGTCACCGCGACCGGAAACCCGCTGCTCGCCGAGATGCATCAGAGCCTGGACCGCGCCGCAACCTACGCCCCGGAAGGGCTCACCGAGCGCGAGCACCGGAAGTTCCTCGTCGGCGAGTGGGAGGACGAGGACGAACACCACGCCCTCCTGGCAGCGCTGGAACTGCGCGACGCAGACGCAGCAGCGGAAGCAGCCGCTCGCCTGCTCCTGCACGCCCGAGAAGCATTCCTGCGCGCCCAGGCAGACCGCTGACGGGAGTCACTCCCTCCCGAAGCAAGCAGGAGCCGCCGTGATTCAGGTCAACTTGCCTCCTTCGTGCAGCTGTCATACATTTACACGGACGCGGGTTGCGGCCGCCTCTCGGATACAGCCCGACCGGTAACGACCGGATGGCTGCGCTTGACCGGCCGGCACGCAAGGGAACACAGCCTCCACCCGCGTTCCATTCCCGGTTCTTCACCGCGCGAAGTCGGCAAGCCCGTTCACGCGGCCGCCGGGCTGCGCATTTGTTGTCGCCCCTCATGAAGGCAATCGAAGATGAACCTCACCGGCACACCTGACCGGCTCGCGCGGCGCCGTGCCTCGACGGCTCGCCCGCTGCGAACGGGACTAGTACTAATAGGACTCCTGCTCATCGGCGCGAACCTCCGCGCCGGCATCACGGTCGTCGGCCCACTCCTCGAAACCGTCCGCGACGATCTCGGACTGCCACCAGTCCTGGCATCGGCACTGATCAGCCTTCCGCTGCTCTGCTTCGCGATCTTCTCCCCAGCCGCGGCGCCGCTGGCCGCCAGACTGGGCCTCGAACGAACCCTCGGTGGCGCACTGATCATCCTCGCTGCGGGCATCATCTTCCGCTCCGTCCCATGGCTGCCCGCCCTGTGGCTCGGAACCGCGGCCCTCGGATTCGCATTGGCGATCGCCAACGTTCTCCTACCCGCGCTGATCAAACGCGACTTCCCGCATGACGGCGGCAGAGTCACCGGTGCCTACTCCGCTACGCAGTCCGCGTTCGCGGCGTTCGCATCAGGTCTCGCCGTCCCACTCGCAGGAGTCACCGACGCCGGTTGGCGGATCTCGTTCGGGGTCTGGGCAGGCCTCGCACTGATCGCCTTCGCAGTGTTCAGCCCACAGCTACGCCGCGCCACCATGCCCCGCCACAGCGTCGCTCCCGCGCTCGACCAGCACCCCGAGCAGTACCGCTCCCCGTGGCGATCCGGCCTAGCTTGGATGATCACCATCTCCATGGCCGCGCAAAGCGCCCTCTTCTACACCATCATCACCTGGTGGCCTGCGATCGAAGCGGCCAACGGCATCACCGCGGCCACCGCCGGCTTGCACCTGAGCATCCTGCAGTTCTCCGGAATCGCCGGAAACCTGATCACCGCCGCCATCATCCAGAAATGGCACCACGACCAGCGCGGCCTGATCGCCGTCCTCGTCCCGAGCAACATCGTCGGCATCAGCGGCATGCTGCTGCTCCCGAACCTGGCCCTGATCTGGAGCATCCTCCTCGGCCTCAGCACCGGCGGCATGATCGTCTTCGCGCTCGCGATCTTCGGGATCCGCACCCACCACCACGGCCAAGCCGCGGCGCTGTCCGGCATGGCGCAATCCATCGGCTACCTACTCGCAGCCCTCGGGCCCGCTGCCATCGGCGCCGTCCACAGCAGCAGCAACGGGTGGACAGCACCCCTGATCCTGCTCCTCGCCCTCCAGTTCGTGCAGCTCATATCCTCCTGGAACGCGGCCCGACCACGCCTCCTTGACTGACACAATCCCCTAGGACGACGAGAAGATCCGACCGCGCAGCGGACCGTGCAACGCCCACTTCTTTGTGCACACGTAGAGGTGGTTTCGCGCTGGAGACCACTGATTCGGCTCAGCTCGGCTCGTAGGGTTGTCGCATGGGGTACAGGTCGACTGGGGGCTTTCCGGCTGTGCTGACTATCCAAGCGTCATCGTTGATGCTCGGGCTTGGTGTGCTGTTCGTGGGGTTCGTCCTCACCACTGCTGGAGCCAGCGTCATCACTTCAGAACCAGTGGTGCCCGTGCCACCGCCAGGTCAGCAAGAGCCAACCTCCCCGCCCGAGAGCACGATGGAAACGACGAGCGACACCACCGAGGGACCGTCGGAAACGACGAGTGGCACCACCGAGGACACGACCACCAATACGGGTACCCCCACGCCTGAAATCACGGAAACCGCCCCCGGCGGAGGGGGCGTAACAGGCACGGAAGGCATGGGGCGACCGGGGCAGGGCCGTGCACCGGTACATCCGGTGGCCACCGAGGCAGATGCTCAACTCCAGCTGAACGCTTTTGGCGCGGTGCCGATGTGGATCGGGCTCGCCACCCAGTTTGTTGGCTTGATGACCGCCGTTTTCTCCTGCCTGGCCGCTTGGACGAAAACCAAACCCAGTGCCGGAGCCGGAAAGCCAAGTGGCAGAATCGATCGCAAGAGACATTGAGCGTTTCCGCACCTCCTCGACATCACCGCCCACCCCACCGCCGCCTGGGCCACTCAACACGCCCGGCAGCTGTTCTGGCAGCTCGGCGACCGTGCCGCCACATTTGCGCACCTCAGCACAACGCATTCCACAGCGCTGCGAGGGTTACCTTGCCGATAACCTCATCCGTCCTGGTGCCGCGAGCCTTGCGGTTTCGCTCAGCCTGCCCGGCCGTCCATCTCGGGCGAACGCTCCGCGGTTCGTTCGATCAGGCCGAGAAGCTTCGCGGTGAGGGCCGAGTCCTGGTCTGCCAGTTCGAGGAAGACGTCGTAGTGGTTCCGGCCGGGCACCACGAACAGCTCGCTCGGCGAATGCTCGGACCAGCGCTGGTGGAACTGCGCGCTCTGGCCCAGGAATCCCGCCCCGTCGTGCTCGGCGACAGCGATGGTCGCCTGCGGGCCGGGCCGCTGCGCGTGCAGCAGCGGACTCAGCCCAGCGGCCCGGGCGGCGTCGAGGCCGAGCCATTCATTGGCGAACGAGGTGACCAGCGGGCGCAGGTCGAACAGCCCGCTGATCGGCAACGCCGCCTTCACCACGTCACGGGGCAGGCCGAACTCCGCCTGCCAGCCGTGCAGCATCGTGCAGGCGACCAGATGACCGCCTGCCGAACTGCCACCAACCGTGATCCGATCCGGATCCACTCCATACCGGTGCCCGTGGCGGTAAACGTGCGCGATGGCAGCGCGGACCTGGCGCACGATCTCCTCCAACGGTGTTTCCGGCGCCAGCCCGTAGTCGATGCTGACCGTCGCGACACCGGCATTGGCGAGAGCACCCGCCATGAACGCTGTGTCCGTGGCGGGACAGCATCCGCCAGTACCCACCGTGGACGACGACGAACACCGGCCGCGGGCGCCCTCCGACTCCCCAGATGTCGAGTTCCTGTCCGCTGAGCTCGTCGTAGCGGACACCGGTGACACCCGGCAGCCCGTGGACCGCCGTCTGCGAGCTGCTCCGGTACTCGGCGAGCACGCGGTCGAACTCCTCGGGCGGGACCGTGTTGCGGACGTTGTAGGCGGCGTCGATGTTCGGATCGGACACGGATCAGTCCTCAGTGGCCAGTCGTAGCGCGCGGATCTCCGCCGCGCGGGCCGGGGAAGCCAGGGAGAAATGCGTTTCGCCGCCCAGGTTCCGGTGTGTGAACCACGGGTGTTCTTCGTGGAAAACTGTTCTTGGGCGGCCTCGTACTCCCGCTCGGTCGGCTGGGGTGTCAATGCCCAGGGCGTCGAGCACTGCGATGGTGTCAGATGCCTGTTCATCCACGGTGATGAGGGGTCCGCCCCTGATGACGGTTCGTCTCGCGGTCATGGGCTCATCGTCGTCACGTGACCAGACCCACGCCAATACCTCTTCGCGCGAGACATATGCCGAGCGGGTATGGGTGGCCGCCACTAGACCCGCACGCGGCTATGCCTCGGGGCGGGCGCCTGTCGTAGGGGCATTGGCAGCGCTTGGATGGGTATTGGTCAGCACCGCTGGTGGCCACCGTGGTGAAACGGCTCGAATCGCAGCGGCATCGCCACCGCAGTGGTGGTCGGCGACCGTTACTGCGTGATCGATGCGGATCACGGCGTCGTGCCGCGCATCCGCCAGGCGCGCCTGGGCGACTGGACGAACGACGAACAGGGCCCCTCGACGCCATTCTGGCGCTGGCCACCCGGGAGCCTGCCAGCACCCCGCATCAGGATCTGGCCGCGCGACAATGCGAAGGATGATCCATCAGGCCTGTTCCCGGCGTTCCGCGAGGTCCACCAACCGCAGGTGCAGCTCGGCCTGGAAACGCGCATCCGGATCGGCTAGGTCCAAGCCGCTGATCTCGCAGATCCTCCGCAATCGGTAGCGGAACGTGTTTGCGTGCACATGCATGCGGGACGCTGCGGCGTTGGTGTCGCCGAACTCGTCGAGGTACGCCCACAACGACTCGGCGAACTGCGTGCGCTGCGCGGCGTCGTGCCGCAGCAACACCTCGACCGGACCCACCAGTCGCCGGCCGTCGGCCCGCAGGAGGTCCGACAGCCTCAGCAACAACGACATCGACTGCACTTCGGCGAAGGTGGCCACCGACGGGACCTCCGGTCGGGCGCGCTGCACCCGCAGCACCTGCTCGGCCTCCGCTCGCGCGGGCACCACCTGGTTCAGGTCGTCGGCGACCCCACCGACGGCGATCACCGCCCCGCTGCGTTCGGCGGTGCGGTCCGCGAACTCCCGCGCGAGCTGCACCGAACGCGACCGCGCCTCGGCCACCGCCATCGCCATCGGCCATGGCAGCAGGACGTAAACGACCTCACCGATCACCGTGCTGACGGCCCGCGGGTGGACCGCGGCCAAGTGGACCGCGAACGAGTCCGCAACGCGGCGCGACGCGACATCGTCGGCATCCAAGTCGCCGCGCACCACCTGCACGGCCAGCACGCTCAGCTTGCTCATCGCGATGCCCAGCCGCGCAGCGGCGTCGGCCGCCTGATCACCGCCGTGCAGTACGTTGGACGCGAGCTCAGCACGCAGCGTGCCCTGGCTGTCGAGCCGCGTCCGGTACTGCAGCAGGTGGATCGCCACGATCTTGGAGATCTCCAGGAACTCCTGGCAGCGCTTCGCCGAGAACGGCTCGTGCACCGCCACCCAGAGGTAACCGAGGACTTCCGCACCAGCGCGCACCGCCATCGCCATCCGCGGCAGCGTGCCCGGCGAAACCGGCTCCACGTAGATCGGTTCGCGGCTGGCGTCCAGCCGGCGGAAGACACCGCGGGCGGCCAATGACTGCGTGAGCCACCGCGGTGCCTGGCGGCCCACGATGCCCGTGATCCTGATCTCGTCCGCGTCATCCTGTCGCGCCGACCAAGCCAGCACCTGCGACGAGCGGTCCTCCAGCGTCACCGCCGCATCGAGCAGGGCGCTGACCGCATCGGCGACCGCGAACAGGTCCCCGGCCGCGAGCCCGCCCAGCTGCGTGTCACCCGGGGTGAGCCGGTCGGCCGCGAGCAGGGCCCGCACCGAGTCGGACAGGTGCGCCCACGACGCCTCGCGGGCCAGTTCCACCAGCGCGACCCCACCGGCTGAAACGGCGTCGCGGACCGCCTGGTCGACACCGGCGGGAGCCTTCACCACGACACCGGCGGCCTCCCGTTCCGCAGCGCGCCGGACCAGATCGGCCAGCTTCACCGAATCCCTGGTGCCGACAGCGCACAGCAGCGCCCCGGCCGGCCAGTCGTCGGCGTCGTGCGGGTCGTGGATGATCATGGACTGCACCTCGGCGAAGCCACGACCCGGCGCCGCGGCGACCGACACCAGGGACGCGCCGAGGCGCGCCACGAGGTGGTCGAGCCGCCGCACGCTGTTCGTTCCAGCGGTCACCCGGATACCGTAGCCCCTCATCAGTTCCCGAATTCTGGGAAATCACGTTCAAGTGCACCAAGTCGCGGCGCACATCTTCGTCGCGCAGCACGTTTCCCGCCCGGTCGAGCGCAGCGACGCTGGAGCGCACCTCGATCGACCGTTGTCCATGCCACAACCAGTCGATTCCGACACGCTCCCTCCTCAGCGATAGAACAGCGAGGCGCCGATGACTTCCCCACCGACCAGCACGGCGAGAAACCTCAAGCGCAACATCACGCTGCCCCAAGCGTTGGGGGTTTCCTTCCACCAGATCGTCGGTGGCGGGGTCGTCGCCCTGACCGGCACCGCGATCGCCCTCACCGGTGGTGGTGCGCCCCTCGCCTACGTTCTGGCCACCTTGGCAGTGATCGTGTACTCACTGCCGGTGGCCGCGCTCGGCAGCGCCATGCCCGTCATCGGCGGCCGCTACAGCTACGCTGCCCGGCTGATCTCGCCGTCGACGGGTTTCACCACGATGTGGCTGTCCATCATCGAAACGCTGCAGCTCAGCCTGATGGCGCTGGCCGCGGCGAGCTACGTCAATGCGTTGCTCCCCACTGTTCCGGTGCGCCCGCTGGCCTTCACCGTGATGACGGTGTTCTTCCTGACGAACCTGTTCGGCGCCACTTTCTCCAACCGGCTGGGCATCGTGCTGGCCTTCGTCATGCTCGCCGCGTTCCTGCTCTACAGCTTCACCGGGATTCCCCAGGTGCATTGGGAAGTCATCGGTGACGTCGCGCCGAACGGCGTCGGCGAGCTGGTCACCGCCGTCGCGCTGCTCACCTTCGCCACCACGGGCGGCACCTACGTGGCGGAGCTCGGCAGGGAGATGAAGCACCCCGGCCGCGACATCCCGCTGTCGGTCATCGGCGGCACCGCGATCGCAGGCGTGCTTTACGTGCTGATGGCGGTTCCATCGGTGGGCGTGCTGCCGATCCCCGACGTGGCGGGAAAGCCGATGTCCGCGGTCGCCGAACACCTGCTGGCACCGAGCGGCTTCGCGTTCTTCATCATCGGCGGCGCCGTGATGTCGGTGGTCGGGCACATCAACGCCTTGCTGCTGGCGGCGACCAAACCCCTGCTGGCGGCTGCCGACGCGGGCTGGCTCCCGCGACGCCTCGCCGCGGTGAACGAACGCTTCGGCACGCCGCACTGGCTGCTCCTGGTGCTGTACCTGATCGGCACGGTGCCGGTGCTCAGCGGGCTGAGCGTCGCCACCATCGCCAAGGCCGCATCAGCCGCGGCCGGGCCAACCCTGGCGATCATGCTCATCTCGTCGTGGCGACTGCGCACCCGCCACCCGGACCTGCACGCCGCCGCCCCGTTCAAGATGCGTCGCGGCGTGCACCTGGTGGTCGTGGTGCTCGGCATCTGCATCCTCGGCTTCCAGACCTACCTGCTGGTCGCGCAGCTGACCGCGCCAGTGGCGCTGTCCCTGGGGGCATGGCTCGCGCTCGGGGTCCTGCTGTGGTTTGTCAGACGCCGCTACGTCAACGCATTGGCCGCAGCGTGCGAGAGGCGCGAATCGGCACCCGCCACCGCAACGGCTTGATCCCACTCATCGAAAACTCGACGGAGGGCACATGAGCACCGAACTGATCCTACTGGGCACCGCGGGCGGGCCCGCGCCGAAGCGGACGCGTAGCGCACCGGCGCAGGCCGTCGTCGTCAACGGCGCGAGCTACGTCGTCGACTGCGGCAACGGCGTGGCCCGGCAGATGGTGCACGCCGGCGTACCGCTGAACTCCCTGCGGACGGTGCACATCACCCACCACCACTCCGACCACAACGCCGACTACGGCAACCTGTTCCTGCTGGCGTGGGCGTCCAACCTGGAGCGTCCAGTCGACACCTACGGCCCACCGCCCCTCGCGCGGATGACCGAACACTTCTTCGCCATGAACCGGTTCGACATCGACACCCGCATCGCCGACGAAGGCCTGCCCACATTGGACGATCTCGTCGTGCCGCACGAGATCACCGCGGAAGGCGTCGTCCACGAGGACGAGAACGTGCGCGTCACCGCGGCATTGGTGCACCACCCGCCGATCCGGACGGCGCTGGCCTACCGCTTCGACACCACCGACCGCTCCATCGTCATCTCCGGCGACACCGCCCCGTCGGAGAACCTGGTACGACTGGCCCGCGCTGCCGACGTGCTCGTGCACGAGGTCATGTACGTCCCGGCGGTAAACGACATGGCGGCCCGGTTCAACGCGACCACGCTCCGCAAACATCTGCTCGACAGCCATACCAGCGTCGACGACGTCGGCCGGTTGGCGCAGCAAGCCGGGGTGAAAACCCTGGTGCTCTCCCACTTCGTGCCCACCGACACGGACCTCCCGGACGAGATCTGGCACAAGCACGCGACCCAGGGCTTCGACGGCGAGGTCGTGGTCGGCCACGACCTGATGGTGCTCTGACCCCGAATTTCGACGCAGGAAGGAAATCCGTGACCACTCCCACGACACGCGACGACTGCGCGCAGCTCGACGCGGCGGACCCGCTCAACACCCTCCGCGACGAGTTCGTCCTCCCCGACGGGGTGATCTACCTCGACGGGAACTCCCTCGGCGCGCCTCCCCGGGCCGCCCGGTCCCGGGTGCTGGTGATGGTCGACGACGAATGGGGCGAGGGCCTGATCCGCAGCTGGAACACCGCGGGCTGGTTCGACAAGCCGACCGCGCTGGGCGACCGGCTCGCCCCGCTGATCGGTGCGGGCCGCGGTGAGGTCGTCGTGTGCGACTCGACATCGATCAACCTGTTCAAGGTGTTCAACGCCGCGCTGCGGATGCGGCCGGGGCGCAAGGTCGTAGTCGCCGAATCGGCGGCCTTCCCGACAGACCTGTACGTGATGGAAGGTGCCGCCGGCCTGCTGGAGGGCTACGAGCGGCGGCTGATCTCCCCCGGTGGGCCGGGACTGGACGACGTGCTCGACGAGGACGTAGCGGTCGTGGTGCTCAGCCACGTCGATTACCGGACCGGGCTGATGCACGACATGGCCGCGGTGACCGCGCAGGTGCACCACCACGGGGCGCTGGTCGTGTGGGACCTCTGCCACAGCGCGGGCGCGCTCCCGGTGCGCCTCAACGACTGCGCCGCCGACTTCGCGGTCGGCTGCACCTACAAGTACCTCAACGGTGGTCCGGGCTCACCGGCTTTCGCGTTCGTCGCCACCCGGCACCAGAACGAGGCGCACCAGCCCCTTTCCGGCTGGCACGGGCACGCCGACCCCTTCGCGTTCACCACCGACTACGAACCGGCGCCCGGCATCAGCCGGTTCCGCAGTGGCACGCCGCAACTGCTGTCCTACGCTCCGCTCGAGGCCAGCCTGGACATCTGGGAACGAGCCGACCTCGCGCAGGTGCGCGCGAAAAGCGAGGCATTGACGAACCTGTTCGTCGACCTGGTGGAACGCGAATGCGCGGGCCTCGGTTTGAGCATCGCCTCGCCGCTCCGGGTCGAGCAGCGGGGCAGCCAGATCGCACTGCGCCACGACGGGAGCTACCCGGTGATGCAGGCGCTGATCGACCGCGGCGTCATCGGCGACTTCCGGGCACCGGACCTGATTCGCTTCGGTTTCACGCCCCTATACCTACGTTTCGTCGACGTGTGGGACGCGGTGCAGGTCCTGCGCGAGGTACTGGTGTCCGAGGCGTGGCGCGACGACCGCTACACGCACCGCTCGACCGTGACCTGAGCTCCTGCTGCCTCCTGGGGGCGCCCTCCAGGAGGCATTGCAACCCGGCCTGCGCCTGCCGGAAAACGGGCCGAGCAGAACACGAGACAGACGGCGCGCCGCGAATGGACCACGTTCCTCAAAGCCCAGGCAAACGGTCTTCTCGCCACTGGCTTCTTTCACATCGACACCATCAGGCTGCAGCGGCTATACGCCCTGTTCGTCATGGAGGTCCGCACCCGCACCGTTCACATCCTCGGCGTCACCGCCCACCCCACCGCCGCCTGGGCCACTCAGCACGCCCGGCAGCTGCCGTGGCAGCTCGGCGACCGTGCGGCCACATTTACGCACCTCATCCGCGACCGCGACGCGAAGTTCACCGCCGCCTTCGACGCGATCTTCGCCAACCTGGAACCGCGGAGCTTGTCCACAGCCGGCGCCACCACACCCGATGGAGGTGTACCTATGGCCAACAACCTGATGATCCAGCTCACCCGGTCGATGATCATCGAGGGCCAGACCCACATCTCCGCGTGATCAGCGCCAAGCATCCAGCGCCCACCGAAAACCACCCACCTGGATGAACCGCGGCGCCTCCCACAACGCGACCCCATTTCGCACCCTAGAAACCGATCCTCCCAAAATCCTCCCGAAAATGCCGAAAAATCGAGACGGCACCCATCGGGATGATCACTGAAGATCCACTCCGGGGCACGAAAAAGCCCGCTGAAATGCACTTACGTGCCATGTCAGCGGACTCTCCCGCGGTCGGGCTGACAGGATTTGAACCTGCGACCCCTTGGCCCCCAGACATGTCCACAAGAGACACTGACCAGCGAAAACCCAGAAACCGCAGCACCAGGTCATCCAGCGGTACAAGGACACGGTCGGGCCGATCCGCGTCCCCGCCCCGACGTCGACGACGGTAGGCAGCGGAACGCTCTGGCGTCGAGTGTGCCGATTTCATCGTGGGCACGCGGCTTGGTTGCTATTCGGTCCCGGGGTCGATCGATGGCCCGTGGTAGAGGAGCACTTCGGCGCTGTCGTAGACCCGGACCCTGACCTTCGACATCTCCGTTCGCGAATCCGACATCAGCTTGTTGAACTCGGCCCGACCTTCCTCGGAATCGGGCTCAGCAGCCTCTAGCCTTTCTTTCGCGTGGCGCAGGCATACCATGTCCACGTCTTTCTCCACAGCAAAGGTCTGGTCCACGACATCGGCTTCGACGACCGTGCCGTCCTCGCTGACCAGTTCCAGTCGAGCGGCTTCAGGGGCAAGTGCTCCTATCAGCCACGTGGGCTGACCGTTGTAGGACGGCATCCATTCCCAGATCGAATACGGACGCTGGGCGAAATCCCGGCTATGACCATCGGGTTGGACGTTCAACCATACACCCTGACCATCCTGCAGGATGCAGACGCCCTCAGCTCCGGAGTCGTTGTAGGCCGCAATCCTTCCCCATGCCGCGGTGGCCCCGAATCGCGCACCGGCGTGCCATCCGTCCACAGGGAATGGGCGAGGCCGAGAGGAGCGCGAGTAGTCCTCCAGGGTCGCCGCGAGGGCAGATGCGAGCTGTTCAGCTGGTGATGGCATCGGGACTGTCTCCTGACTCGATGAGTATCAGAACGCTCAGGCGCGACACGCGGACCGCAGCAGCCCGAGACGATCATGCTTCCACCCTGGCGCTCCTCTACGGCAGCAGCATCCGGGAGATTCCCTGACTTTCCCGACCGTCCCTGTGGGGATATTTGGGACCGAACGACGGCGGAGGTCGGCCAGCAACGCTTCGGCGAGCCCGCCGAGGAGGGACATCGACCCGAACCGGACGAGCCGCTGTGGCTGACTTGCCGTCGTCGGTTTCGGTCGCTGTCCTACACCGCGCTGCGGCAGCGCTGCGCCGGATCAACGACCGCATCGGCGCGGATGACGATTCGGCTCGCGAATCATCGAAACCCTTCGGGCCGTGACTTCTTCGCCGCACCTCGGTCGATGACCTGGGACGATCCTGCGAGTCGAGTCGTTCGTCGCAATGCGGCTCGGCCAACGGCGCTCCGGCGGATCGTGCGGTCGCACCGGGGCCGGACGAGTTTCTCCGCCAGTCGGCGGATGAAAAACCGGCCGCCCCGCCGGCGCCGGTTCCGGTCCCGCAAATCTTGGGTTTTTTACGCATTTCATCCCATTTCGCCGCCCGCGCACCGACCTCCCGGTTGCCGGTGGGCGGAAGTTTCCCGGCCAGCCAGCGGATGTGAACCGGCGGGTGGCCAGGCACATTCAGCCCAGTTCCCGACTCCAATCGGAGGTGGCCCGTGGACCGGCTACGCGTCGCGATTCGCACAGACGACGATCCGATCACCATGCACGGCGTGACCGCCTGCCTGCGCAGTCATCCGCAGATCCAATTCGTGCCCGCCAGTCAGCTCGCCCCTTCCGACGTGCTGATCGTCGCCGTCGACCGGGTCGGCCGGGACACCATGACGTACCTGCGGGCCATGCAGAAGAGCAAGTCGGTCCGGGTTCTCCTGCTGACCGACGACTTCGACGCCCGGAACATCCTGGTAGCCATCGAGTACGGGGTCGTCGGCGTGCTTCCCAGAACCGGGACGACGCCCGTGCAACTGGTGAACGCGGTCACGGCGGCGAACGCCGACCAGGCGATCCTCTCGACCGCACTGCAGGGAGAACTGCTCCGGCAGGTCAAGCGGCTGCAGCACAAGACTCTCCAGCCGCTGGGGCTCGGCGTCACCGGCCTGGACGACCGGGAGCTCGACGTCCTCCGGCTACTGGCCGACGGACTCCTGACCGACGAGATCGCGACGAAGCTCAACTACTCCGACCGGACCGTGAAGAACGTCGTGCGAAGAGTCATCGACAAGGTGCACGCCTCGAACCGGACGCAAGCCGTCGCGATCGCACTGCGCGCCGGCGTGATCTGAGCACTGCTGAGCAGGAAATTTAGCACCCTGATCAGGCCGGTCGAAGCAACGTCCACCGGTATATTCCACCGACACGCCCCCTAACATCTACTCTCGGTCCGAGGTCCTCGGCCGCAGATCGAGAGCCAGGGGGCGCCGCAATGACGAACCTCGTGGGGCGTGAAACCGAGCTCGATGCCGTGCGCGCGGAAATGCACCGGGTGCTGGCGGGGCATGGCCGGACGATTCTCGTCGAGGGGCCTCCCGGCATAGGCAAGACCTGTCTGCTCGACGTGATCGCCGGGCTCTGCGAGCTGGCCGGATTCCGGGTGCTCCGCGGCGCGGCCGAGCAGTTGGAACACCGGCTGCACTTCGCGGCGGTGGGCTCCTGCCTGCGTCTGGATGCCGAGGACCGCCCGGCGGAGGTCGAATCGGTCGCGCGTCTCCTGAGCCCCGCGCGCGGCGCCGAAACGCCGACGGCGGCCGAGCTGAACCGCTTGGTGACCGCCGCGATTCTCGACGCCGTTCAGCAGTGGTGCGCCAAGACTCCAGTGGCGTTGCTGATCGACGACATCCAATGGAGCGATCCCGCGACCAAGATCGTCTTGCACCGGCTCAGCGCGTTGGCCGCGGACCTGCCGCTGCTGCTGGTCTGCGCGCGGCGCCCGTTGCCTTGCGGTGAGGACCTCACCCGGCTGCTGGCGAGCCTGCAGTCCCGAGACGCCAAGACCATCGCGTTGCGCGAACTGGACACGGACGCGGCGCACCGATTGGTGGAGCGGCTGGTCGGCGGGCCACTGGGCGCCACGCTGACGCCCGTGATCGCTTCCGTGGGCGGGAACCCGTTCTGCCTCCACGAAGTGGCCGCGACGCTGGACCGGGACCAGATGGTGACGCTGTCCTCCGGGGTCGCCGAGCTCACCGACGACACCGCCTGGTCGAGGTTGCCGCGATCCCTCAACAGCGCGATCTTCCAACGGCTGGACGTCGTCTCCAACGCAGCCAAGGACGTGCTCCGCATGGCCGCCGTGCTCAGCGGCTCGTTCACCGGGGCCGAGCTCGCGGCCGTCACCGACCGGCCGATGCTGGAACTGTCCGGTCTGGTCCAGGACGCCGTGGCGGTCGGCCTGCTCCAGGAGAGCGCGGGGCGCCTGGATTTCCGGCACGACCTGATCCGCGAAGCGTTGCTCGAAGACCTGCCCACCGGGGTCCGGAAGGCGCTGCACTCGCACGTCGGCGAGCGGCTGGCGACCGCGGGCCTGCCGGCCGAGCGGGTCGCCCCGCACCTCGCCGCCGGCGGATCGCTGAACAACGTCGCCATCCGATGGTTGCAGGATTGCGCCGACGACCTGATCACCCGCGCCCCGGAAGAGGCGACCGATCTGCTGGACGCGGCGGCCCGTCAGGTCGGCTCGGTGGAGCCGATCGGGAGTTCGCTGCGCTTCCAGCGCACCAGGGCGCTGTTGCGGTCGGGCCGAGCGGAACAAGCGCAGAAGAGCGCGAAGCATGCGCTTCGCACCAACCGGGAGCCGGAGTTGACCGGGCCGCTGTGGTGGCTGCTCACCCAGGCGTACGCTCGCGCGGGCCAGCTGGAGGCCGCAGTGGCCAATGCGCAGCACGCCCTCGCCACCGTGGCGTTGTCCCCGGCGGAACAGGCCCGGTTCAACGGCCTGATCGCGCAATCGTCCGTCATGCTCGGGGACACCGAGAGCGCCGAGGCGCACTCGCTGCGAGCGATCCGCATCGGTGGAACCGTCCAGGACGCCTACGCATTGGCCAGCGGGAGCGTCGTGCTCAGCTCGGTGCGGTTCATCGAAGCCCGGTTCGAGGAGGCTTGGCGGCTGAGCCGCCGATCGCTGGCAGCGTGGGGCGGCCAGGAGTCCAAAGCCGACCTGACGCTGGGCGCTCGGATAACCGAGGGCATGGCCCTCCAGGAACTCGACCGCCTGGCCGAAGCGGAGGAGACCCTGGCGGTCGGGCTGCGGTTCACCGAGCAGCACGGGAGCGCCCACCAGAGCTGGTACCGCCTCGTGCGCGCCCAGGTGCGCTTCGCGCAGGGCAGGTGGGACGACTCGCTGACCGAGGCTGCCGCCGGGCTGTCCAAAGCGGACCATCTGGGATTGGGGCCGGCACTGCGGTGCGTAGAAGCGTTGGTCGCGGTGCACCGCGACACCCCAGTCCCTGTGATGCCTCCCGAAATCCCTTTCCAGAAGGGCGTTTCACCGTACTACGATTGGCTGCGCAGCTGGGCGCGCGCGCTGGTGCTGGAGCGCGGCAACGACCGCGACGGTGCGATCGAGGCGTGTTCTGCGGCCTTCGCGCAACGCGGCTGGGCGAATCGCGCGTTGACGCACCACCTCTACCCGGACTTCGTGCGGCTCGCCCACGATGCCGCGCAGCCCGACCTCGTAGACCAGGTACGAGGCAATGCCGAACGGCTCGCGGCGGCGACTCCGACACCGTGGACGACCGGCACCCGGGATCTCGTCCAAGGCACGGCCGAAGGCTCCACCGAGTGCCTGCAGGCCGCCGCCGATGCGTTCCGGGCCGGTGAGCACACGTTGTTGCACGGCTATGCGATGGAGCAGACCGCGGTGGTGCTGGCCCAGCGCGGCGACGTGACCGCCGCCTCCGACGCACTCGGCCAGGCCATCAACGCGTATCGGCGCGTAGGTGCCGTCTGGGACATCGACCGCGCCGACGGCCGGCTGCGGCCGCTCAGCGTCCGGCGCGCGCGAAGCAAGCGGCGCGGAGCCGATCGCCCGATGACCGGCTGGTCGGCGCTGACGCCGAGCGAGCAGCGCATCGCGGCGTTGGTGGTCAAGGGACTCGGGAACACGGAGATCGCCGCGCGCCTCTACATCTCGCCGCGGACTGTGCAGACGCACGTCTCCAACATTCTGCGCAAACTCGATCTTCGCTCACGGGTCGAGATCGCTGTCCTGGCCGCGACGCAGAACACCGGTGAACAGCGCGAGTAACGGCGGCCGACGTCGAAAAGCGGCTCGTCGGCACGTTGCTTGACCTGCCGGTCTCGGCCGGTCGACCGGTTTGCCGAATAGTTCGGGTAAGGTACCGCGGTGGCTCCGACCAATGCGGTGATACTCGGTCGCGATAACGAAATTCGCGCATTGCACAATTTGATCAAGGCGGTGGCCGACGGCAACGGAAGCGCCGCGCAGTTGTGCGGCGAACCCGGCATCGGCAAGTCGACGTTGCTGCAGCACGCCGCAGACGAGTGCCGACGACGTGGCTTCTTGGTCCTGCACGGCAGCCCGGAGGCGATGGAGTCCGATATCCCGTTCGCCGCGTTGACCGGCTATCTCGGCATCGACCGCATCCGGCCGGTTCCCGAACTGGCCGACCTGGCTGAGCTGCTGTCCGCCGGTGAGCGCCAGGGCCGGATCCCCGGTGCCGCGCGCTGGGAGTACGTGGTCACCGAGTCCGCGGTCGAGCTGATCGAGAAGCAGGCGGCCCGGCAACCCGTCGCGTTGCTGCTGGACGACATGCACTGGGCCGATTCGGCGAGCCTGGTGGTGGTGCACCGCATCGCCCAGCTGCTCAGACAGCTGCCGGTGCTGCTGGTTTGCGCTCATCGCCCCGTCCCGGTCGGCCCCGAACTGGGTCGGTTGTTGCACGGGCTGACCAGCGACGGCGCGCTTACGATGCGGTTGGAGCCGCTTTTGCCCGGGACAGCGGCGGAACTCACCGAACGCATCCTGGCCGAGCCCGCCACCGAGGCCGTGCTGGAACTGGTGGCCGGCGCTGCCGGGAACCCGTTCTACATCGAGGAACTGGTGTCGTCACTCACCGAAACCGGCGGTTGGGCCTCCGGTGCCGCACCGCCCTCCTTCACCGAGGCCGTGCACCGCAAGCTCGATTTCCTGCCGTCGCGCTCCCGCGATGTCCTGCGCATGATGGCGGTGCTCGGCGGCCGGGTGCCGATCCAGGAGCTTTCGGCGGTCTCCGGGCACTCCCCCCTCGAGCTGTGGAACCTGGTTCACGACGCCGTCGACACCGGGTTGCTGGTCGATGACGGTGACCGGATCGCCTTCCGGCACGATCTGATCCGCCAGGCGATGATGGCGGCGCTGCCGGCGACGCTGCGGCAGCCGATGTTGTTGGAGGCCGGTCGCGCGCTGGCGAAGGCCGGGGCCCCGGCCCACCGGGTGGCCCAGTACCTGCTGGCAGGCGGCACGCTGGATTCCGCTTCCATCGACTGGCTGATCGAAAGCGCGATCACCCTGATCTGGCGCTCCGCTGAGACCGCGATCGAACTCCTCACCATGGCGCTGGAACAGCTCGGCGCGACCAGCGCCCGGGCCGACATGCTGCGCTTCCTGCACGTGGTCGCGCTGCAGTGGGCTGGGCACGGCGCCGATGCCGAGGCCGCGGCCCGCGCGGCGTTGGCCCAGAACCGCACTCCCGGCCTCACCGTCCAGCTACGCTGGTCGATCGCCCGCGGCTGCCTGCTGCAAGGAAACGCGCGCGGCGCGACCGAAGCGATCGAGGACACCATCTCCGCGGGTCCGCTCGACCCCGACGAACTCGCCAGGATGCGCGCGGTGCTCGCGCAGTACTACTACGTCCTGGGAAGCGTCGAAGGCTGGACGCACAACGCCGAGGCCGCCCTGCGGCTCGGCGAGCAGACCGGTGATTCCTACGCCATGGCGGCGGGGCAGCACCTGCTCGGCTCCAGGAAACTGGAGACCGGCGATCCGGCGGGCGCCCTCGCGCTCGTGACCGCGGCCCGCTCGACTTGGGGCGATCAGGATTTCGGCCCGGACACCGACGACTTGGGAATTCAGCTGCTGCAAGCGAACTGCCTGCTGGAGCTGGACCGGCTGGACGCGGCCGAGCAATGCCTGCGCGAGGGGCTGCCCGCCTCCGAGGCCTGCGGTAGTCCGGCCTTGCCGTGGTACTCCGCCATCTCCGCGCGAATCGCCTACGAACAGGGCCGCTGGGAGGACGGGCTCGCGGAGATCCAGGCCGGCCACGAGCCGGCAGATCCGTTCGGCCAGCGGGCTGCGCTGGGCATGCAGGAGGCGCTGATCCGGATCCACCGGGACGAAACGCTCGCACCGCTGCGCTTCCCCGAAGTGGTCGGCCCGGCCCACTATTACGAGTACCTTTACCGGTGGGCGCTGGCGCTGGAAGCGGAGCGGGCAGGCGATCCGGAGACCGCGCTGGCCCTGCACCTCGCCCACACCAGGCAGGCGACCGACGTACGTGGCCAGGCCGCGCTGGTCCACCACACTTGGGTCGACCTGGCCCGGGTCGCGATCATCGCGGGTGACCGCGAGGTGCTCGACGAGTTGGTGCCGCCCGCGCGGGATCGGCAGCGGCGGTGCCCGACGCCGGTGAAAAGCGGCCTGGTGGCCGTGCTGCGCGGCGGCGCGACAGGCGATCCGGAGCTGCTGACGGCGGGAGCGCGCGATTTCCAGGACGGAGGCCGTCCGCTGCTGGCCGGGCAGGCTTGGGAACTCGCGGCGCACGCCGCCTCGGCGGCGGATGCCAAGGCCGACGCGTCGGCAGCGTTCGAGAAAGCGGTCAGCGCCTTCCAAGAACTCGATGCGCGCTGGGATCTGCGCCGCATCGAGGCGTGGGCGCGGAGTTCGGGCCTGCGCCGCCACCGGCGGTCGGCGAACCGGCCGACCACCGGTTGGGACTCGTTGACTCCAACGGAAGTTCGCGTCGCGCTGCTGGTAGCCGAAGGTTTGTCCAATCCGGACATCGCGAGCAGGCTGACGGTGTCCCGCCGGACGGTCCAGTCCCACATCTCCAGCATGCTGGCCAAGCTCAGCTGCCGATCCCGGGTGGAACTGGCCGTAATCGCCAGCAAGCACCGCCCCGAGCAGGCGGAGGGCTGACGCCCCAGCCTCGGAGGAGCAGCTCCACGGTGGACACCTGGGCGATCACGGGGCTCGGCCATCTCGACCGCAAGCCCGGTCTCGGGGCCGGCACCCGCCGGTGAACTTCGAGCACGCCCTGATCGCCCGGAACCAACGTGAATTCTTGCCAGATCGGCCACGCCGACCGGATCAGATCATCCCGGCGCGCAGGGCGTAGGCGACGGCGTGCGACCGGTTGCGCAGCTTCAGCCGGCTCATCATCGAGTTGAGCACGCCCTTCACGGTGTGCTCGGAATAGCCGAGTTCAGCCGCGATCGCCGAGGTGCCCCAGCCATCGGCCAACAGCCGCAGCACGTCGATCTCGCGCGGGGTGAACACGGACGTCGCGGACACACGCGGGCCGGCCATCTGCCGCACGTGCCTGAGCAATACGCCCAGCAGGTTCGGCGGCATCACTCCCCCGCCATGTGCCGCCGCAAGCACGCTGGTGGCCAGCCTGGTCCCGGTGACCGTCTGAGGCAGCACCGCGACCACCCGGCACCCCACCACCGTGAGCAGGTCGGACTCGGCAAGCTCGTTGGTCACCAGCACGGTCGGCGCGGCGAAGCGGCTCGCCGACTCATACAGGCCGCGCAGGTCCTCGACGGTGACCTGATCCCCGGCTACGACCACGACGTCGACCCGGTGGACGAGATCGGCGGAGACCACGAGGACCTCCGGCTGCGACTCCAGGCACCGTGTGAGACCGACCTGGACACCCGGATCCGCCGCCCGCACGACCACCTGCACTCGCCGCATCGGCACCTCCTCGTCGCTGGTCCACTGCCGCACGGACTGCCGGGCAGGCTTCCGGAAAATTTCCACGCGTATCTCCGGATACCCTGCCCGGCAACAGGAAACGAACCGTTCCACCGGGTGTTTCAGCAGATCGAAGCCGTCACGCGCTGGCGACCTCGCCCGCGGCGGGCACGTCCTCCGGCAGCAGCAGGCAGAGGTCTTCCAGCGTCGGCGAAGCGGTCAGCCGCAGCCGCTTGGCGTGCCTGGTCACCGCCGCGTCCATCACCTGTCGCGCATACCGGCCGTTGCCGAACGACGGGCCGCGCTGCGCGGCCACGAAGTGCGAGCGCAGCGCCGCGACCGTCGGTCCGGTGCACTCGTAGCCTGCTGACGCGGCGTGCTGGGTGACGATGGTGACCAGCTCGTCGTTGGTGTAGTCGGCGAACCTGACCCGCTGGGAGAACCGGGAGGACAGGCCGGGGTTGGCCGCCAGGAACTCCTCCATCTGCTCCTCGTACCCGGCCGCGACGACCACGACCTCGTCGCGGTGGTCCTCCATCAGCTTCACCAGGGTGTCGATCGCCTCCTGCCCGAAGTCCCCGCCGGTGGATCGCTTCACCGACAGCGTGTAGGCCTCGTCGATGAACAGGACGCCGCCGCGCGCCCGGTCGAACGCCTCGGTCGTCCGGTGCGCCGTGTGGCCGATGTACTCGCCCACCAGATCCGCGCGGCCGACCTCGACGACCTGGCCGCGGGCCAGGATTCCCAGCGCGGCGAGGATTTCGCCGTAGAGCCGGGCGATGGTCGTCTTTCCCGTGCCGGGCGGGCCACCGAAGATCAGGTGCCTGCTCAGCGACGGCACCGGCAGCCCTGCGGCCTGGCGCTGCCGGGCGGATGCGAGCAGGTCGACCATGTTGCCGACCTCCTGCTTGACGTCGCCGAGCCCCACCATCTGGTGCAGCTTGTTCAGCAGGATGTCCACCTTGGCCAGGTCGGCGTTCGCCGCGCCGGCCCCGACACCGCTGCCGGGCAGCGCGCCGATGTCCTCCGGGAGCAGCCGGGTCATCGCGACGGGGTTGAGGTCGGGGTCGTCGGCCAGCCGGTACGCCTGGCGGCCGATCATCTCCTCGAAGACCTTCCGGGCGGTTCGCCCGTTGCCGAAGGACTCGTCGCGCGGCAGTTTGTCGAAGTAGGACAGCACCGCCTCCTTCGTCTCGAATTCGAGGCGGTAGTCGTTGGCCCGGCACATGCCCTCGACGATGGTGACCAGCTCCGCCGAGGAGTAGTCGGCGAACTCGATGGTGCGGGAGAACCGGGAACCGAGCCCCGGGTTGGTGGCCAGGAACTTGCGCATCTCTAGGGTGTAGCCGGCGACGATCACCACGACGTCGTCGCGGTGGTCCTCCATCAGCTTCACCAGGGTGTCGACCGCCTCCTGCCCGAAGTCCGGGCCACTGCCGCCGGACGCCGACAGGGTGTAGGCCTCGTCGATGAAAAGAACTCCGCCGAGGGCCTTCTCGAAGCACTCGCTCGTCTTCAGCGCCGTGCCACCGACGATGCTGGCGACCAGGTCGGCGCGCCCCACCTCGATCAGCTGCCCGGTGCGCAGGACCCCCAGCTCAGCCAGGATCTTGCCGTAGAGCCGGGCGACCGTGGTCTTGCCGGTACCGGGGGCTCCGGCGAACACCAGGTGCCTGCTCATCGGCGGCATCGGCAGGCCGACCGCCGCCCGCTTCTCGGCCATCTGCTCCAGCCGGGTCAGCACCTCCACCTCGCGCTTGACGTCGGTGAGCCCGACCAGCGCGTCCAGCTCGCCGAGCAGATCGCCGAGCCGTCCCTCTGTCCTGCGCTTGACCGGCGGTTCGGAGCCCGGTTCCGCCTTCTGCTGGCTCGGCGGTGGGGTTGTGGGCTTCCGCGAGCTGCCGAACCGCTGCGAATCGACGGTGAGGTCGGCGCCGTCGGCGGACGAATCGCTTTCCGGATCACCGTTCTCCCTGCTGGTGATGCCGCTGACCCGCAGGTTGTCGCGCCGGACGAGAACCTGGATGCCGGCGCCGCGGTTCTCGCGCGTGATGCAGTTGCGGATGGTGATGGACTCGGTGGATCCGACCGTGAGGCCGTCACCGCCGTTGCCGAAGATCTCGCAGCTGTCCAGCACCCCGGAAGATCCCTCGGCCCACTCCAGGCCGGAACCGTCGCAGTCCCGGATCCTGGTCTGCTCCAGCGCCACCGACGAGGTGCCGGCGGCCAGCAGGCCACGCTGCCCCGCCGAGGCGAGTTCGCAGCCGCGCAGCACCGCCTGGCTCCCCGACACCAGCACGTTCGACTCGCCGCTGCCCGAGATGGTGACGCTGCTCAGGTCCGCGGACCCCTGCTCGGTGACTCTGATCCCGGCGCCGCCCGCACCGGACACCACGACGTCTTCGGCCTCCAGGCTCGCCTTCCCGGACAGCAGCATCCCGTCGGCGGCCGGTTTCGCCACGATGCCACCGGCGATGGAAGCCGCAGCGGACCGGATCTCGATCGCGGATCCACCGGCCCGCTGCACGCTCAGGTCGCGGAAGGACGCGCTGCTGTTCTCGGTCACCACCACCGCCGCGGCGCCGGAGCCGTCCACCAGCAATTCTGCGAAAGACGGCGAGGAGCCGGAGATCCACACCCCGGCGTCGCCGGATTCCGCTACCGAGCATTCGGTGAAGGTGCCGCCGGAACCTTCCAGCACGTGCAAGCCATATCCGGCGGGCTGCCGGATGCGGAGGCCCCGCACCTCGGGCGCGGCCTGCTGCATCAGCACCAAGCCCTGCGCCGCGGGGGCTTCGACGAGGCAGTTCTCGACCAGCGGCTCCGACCCCGACGCGATCAGCAGGCCCGCGCCGGCCGCTTCGGCGATCGTGGTGCCGGTGAGCCGCAACGCGCTGCGGCCCTCGACGACCACGGCGGGATTTCCGGCCCGCGCGATCCGGCAATCACGCACCTCTCCCCGCGCGCGCTCGGCGGCCAGGACGGCGCTGCCCTCGGTGTCGCTGATCGTGCAGTCGACGAACTGCGGGTTGGCGCCGGTGCGGATCACCACGGCGGCGGCCTTGAACCCGCTGAACTTGCACCCGCCGAACCGTCCCTCGGCGCCGTCGACCGCGATCACACCTGCCCCGGCGGGGTTGCTGAACTCCGTGCCGTTGGCGCTGGCCTCGGCCTGCCCGTGCACGTAGAGCGCGGCGGCGGAGGACGCCTCGACCCGGCACTCCTCCAGCCGCAGACGTCCCGAAGGCACGTCGATCGCCGAGGCCTGAGATCCACTATGGACAATAGTGATGCCCGACAGGACGGCGCTTTCCGCGGTCATCACGATCGCCGGATCGCCGCTGGACTCGATGCGGACACCGCCGGGTGCGCCGGCGGCGGACAGCGTCACGTCCTGGCTCAGCTCGACCGACTCGGCGTAGGTGCCTGGCTGGATCGAGATCACGTCGCCGCTGGACGCCGCCGCCACCGCGTCGCCGATGGTGCGGAAGGAATCCGGGTCCGATGCGGAGACCGAGAGCATCGTCCTGGTGTGGCTCATCTTCGCCCCAGTCATTCTTCGTTCGCGGGTGAGGACAACGCATCTCGCACGCAATGCAAGTCGAGCCTGCTCAGCCCGGATGGCGGCGGCCCGGCGGCGGCCACGTGCGCGATCAGCTCGGGGTCGGGCGCCAGCCGGTGCCGGTCGAGGTAGTAGCAGACCGCGTCGTTCCAGATCCAGGTGCCGTCGGACCGGAAGTTCAACGCGACCACGTCGCCCCGGCCCGGGTCGAGCACGTCGCCCATCCGGCCGTCGGTGGCGAGCACCACCGGCCCGGCCCGCAGGTAGGCCAGCAGCCGATCCCGCTCCGCCTGCTCCAGCCGCTGGTGATCGGGCCGGAAGAACGGGGTGCCCGCCGGGTCGGTGCCGTCGAAGACCCGCGCGAGATGTGCTCGCGGTGGCCCATCGGTCCAGGCCAGCTCGGCGACCGCCAGGGCAGCCTCGTGGTAACCGGTCAGCTCCGCACCTTCCGCGAACACCTCGACCCGCGGCGTCTGCCCGGCCTCGGCCAGGCGGTGCTGGATCTCGGCGGTCAGCTCGACGACGTCGGCGTCCGCAGCGGCCTCGCCCAGGTAGACCACATCGCCCGCGGCCCGGGCGGGTGCATCGATGTCCTTCGGGAGCCGAATGGCCCGCCACAGGGCCCGCAGGCCGCCAACGCCGTCCGCGGCCCGGACCGCCGCAGCGTCCCCGGCAGGACTGTCCACTGTGGTATCCGCAGCGAACCGCCATGCCGCGGGTTTCTCCGGTCTCGGGGCGCGCGCCAACGGCTCCGGGTCGACTCCGTGCTCGGCGGCCAGCTCGACGAGCAGCTCCCGGTCTCGTTCGATCAGTGCGAATCCGCCCGCCACCAGCACGTCGGCGATCTCGTCCAGTTCGTCGTCGGCGAGGCAGGTCCGCAAGCCCGCCAGCTCGTCGTCGGGGATGCTCCCGGCGAGATGCAGCAGCAGACGATGCACCTCCGACCGCTCGACGCTCACCGGGCGCTCCCCGGTTCCGGGACTTCGAAGGGCGTGGACGGTTCTCCTGGCAAGAAGGCGAACCGCGACCTGTCCGCATCGGAGAACCCGGCCGCCGACAGGCCGTCGCGCAACTTCGCCGCCTCGGTCAGCCGGGCCAGGATCCGGTCGTCGTGGCGTCGCTGCGCCTCCACCGAACGCTGTTTCCCCGCCTCGGCCAGCAACACCCGGGGGCATTCGGCGTCGACGTCCACCGCGAGCACCCGGAACACCGTCGCGGGCAGGAACATGGCGTCCGCGACGTCCGCTTCCTCGGTGAGCCCGCCGAGCCGCCGCGCGGTGACCGACCAGATCAGCACCTCGACCGCACCCGGAACGGCCGCGGTCGGGTCGGATGCGCCCGCCATCGGCGCAGGCTCGAACAGCTCGGCGCCGACGACGTAATCCCCTGCTGCGGCTGGGATGTCCGGGCCACCGCGGACCACGACGCCCTGCAGCGACGGAAGCCGGCGCAGGCCACCGACCAGGCAGGAGATGTACGGGAAGTGGGCCGCCGCGTCGCCGGTGCGGATCGCCTCGACCACGTCGGCCTGGTCCGACGTCGCGAACACGCGGATGGCAGCGAGTTCCGTCATCATCGCGTCGTCGACCGGCCCCCCACCGCGCAGCCCGGGTCGCTCGGCCAGCAGCCGCGACACCGCTCTGGTCGCCGCGTCGTAGCGCCAGCCCAGCGACTTCCGGAACTGCTGGCGTTCCACATCCGTGCCGACGTGGTCGGCCAGCATGAGCGGGCGAGCTGGCCCGGCCTCGCGTTGCGCCTCGGCCACGGCGGCCTGTTCCGCTGCGGCGACGCCAGGATCCGGCGCGGGGTCGGCAACTTGCGCGGCGGCGTCGGTAGGTTCCGGGGCTGGGTCGGCAACTTGCGCGGCGGCGTCGGCAGGTTCCGGGGCAGGAGCTGGTTCCGGAGCAACTGCGAGGTCCGCAGCGGCGGCAGCCGGGCTCGGCGTGGCGGCAGCGGGCTCCGGTGTGGCGGCGGGCTCGGCCTCGACGGGCCCCGGCGCGGCGGTTTTCGGCGCCAACGTCGCATAAATGTCGGCAGCGGTGGACGTCGGCGTCACAGCGATGGGCGACGCCGGAGCGGCCGCAGCCGGCCGGTACTCGGCGAGCGCAGGTTCCTGTCGGCGGGATCGTTCGTGCTCGATCGCGGAATGTCCCTGGTCGGCGAGGGGCCGGCGCGGACTTCCGCCCGGTGCCTGCCCTGCGCTTGCGGCGGGGCTCGCCGACGCGGCGGCGGTCTTGGCGGCCGCCGGTTCGGACGGTTCCGAGACGGCCGTGGCCTGCTCGGGCGTCTCCGTGGCGAGATTCGCCGGTGGCTCGGCGGATTTCGCCACCATGCCCGGGGTCACCGCCGATGCGAAGATCGGCACCTGCACCGAGGCGGTCGTGGCGGGCAGTGCGGCCGGTCCCCCGCCTGCTGCCGGCTCGGTCGCCGGAGGGGCGGGCACGGGCGGGACAGCGGGGTCATCCTCGGCCGGCGCATTGCCCGCGTCCGCCAACTCCGGCTCGCCCGCAGGATCCCGCGTGGCGCCAGCACCGCTTTCGCGCCACTCATTTCCTATCGGCCGCATCCGGCCGTCGGCATCGACCACGACGTGCGCCGACGGCCGGTACCGGACGTCAGGATGCTCCGGGGGTTCGGGGGCGGGCCCGGCAGCGACCGGCGGGGGAAGGGTTCCGATCGCTGCCGGGCCAGGTCCGGCAGCAACCGGAGGGGGGCTGATCGCTGCCGGGGCGGGTTCGGCAGCGACCAGACGGGGGCTGATCGCTGCCGCGGTGGGTCCGGCAGCGACCGCAGGGGGGACGATCGCTGCCGAGTCGGGAGGAATAGCAGAAGCCGAAGCCACCGGCCGATCAGTCACGACCGGCAGCACCTCGGTGGCCGATGAGTCCCACGGGTGCACCTCGCCGCCGGTGACCGAGGCGGCTGGGATGACCGCCGGGCCGGGGCCCGACGCGGTGAGCACGTGCACCCCGAGGCCCAACTCGCGGCCGAGCCCGGCGAGATAGCCCGGCGCGGCGTGCGGGGTGGCGACCAGCCGCAGCCGTGCGCGGGTTTCCGCGGGCAGCAGCCGAACCATGCGCTCGACCGTCGTCAGCACCCGGCCGGACGGCGCGCCCGCCGCCGCGGTGACGACCAGGTTCACCGCTTCCGGGTCGGGCGCCAGGCGCGCGGCGACCGGATCTACTGGGGTGCGCACGGGCCGCACCAGCAGCCCGGACGGCAGCACGTCGACCAACCAGCCGTCCTGCAACCAGTACGCGCCGACGCCCGCGCCGACCATTCCTGCCACGGGCTGGACCCAATTGCGCGGGAGCGGCGGAACGCCCGGCCGGTGCAGGCTCTCAAGGACGAACGGCAGCCAGGCCCGTTGCCCGGCCGCGTCCAGCGACTTCCACGTCTTCGCGCCGTCCGGGCGGTACTGCGGCACGGCGTGGCAGCAGTGGACCGGGATGGCGAGCAGGTCGGCGAGCCGCTGCGCCAGCGGCCGGGCCGGGTCCGGTTCGGGGCCGTAGCAGATCAGCCCGAGCGTCTGGCGCAACTTGCCGGGCAGGGCCGCGACCAGCCCCGCGAGCGCCTCCAGGCTGGGCTGTTCCTCACCGGGAGCCCCCACCACGATGGCGAGCCGGGCGCCGGACACCGGCACGCCGTAAGCCATGTCGGACATCGGTCGCACGCCCGCGCCGGCGGCCCGGACCCACAGCCCGGCGGGGATCGAGGTGATGCTGATGCGGGGATCGGCGGCGCGACGGCGCAGCGTCTCGGACAGCGGATCCTGCCAGGAGGGGATGGGATGGCGCGGGCCGGTGTGGGTCTTGTGCTTGCCCGGCCGGAAACCGACCCAGCCGGTAGCCTCGCCGACCGAGAACAGCTCCCCGCCGGGCAGCATGAGGAGGTTCCCGTCCGGGGCCACGACCTCGACGTTCAGCCGCTCAGAAAGGCGCGCGGCCAACGGGGCCTGTCCGTCGGGTCCGGCCAGACCGGAGCGGCCGACCAGCAGCCGAATTCCCGGCATCGGGCCGGAGTCACCGGGGCGCAACTGCGCCTGGAGATCGGCCAGCACCTGGTTCTCGAGCCGGCCGAAGGCGTTGAGCGCGGTGTGATCGACGAAAACGCGGGCACGACTGTCGTCGGCCGCATGCCTGGCGGCCGGTCCCGCCCCAGCCACCTGCGTGTCCGCAGAGCGCACCACAACGCCCGCACCGTTCCGTTCGACGACCAACGCGCCCATAGACGCCTCCTCCTTCCGGCCCACCCACCAACCTCTACGGCTCCCGAACCACCACCGGTTCAATCCACCACGAGAACGGGGCGCCGCACCGCGACGAGACCGACTAGTCGGCCCGGGTCCATGCGACGCCCTGCCGGGAACGGGCCGCGTACGGGTTGGGAGAAGCACGTGGCGTAGGAGACCCTCGCTGTCTAGGTGCTGATCACGCCATCCGCGTGATCACGCTTTTGCCCCCACCGGTGCAGGTCGCATTCGCCCAGCGGCCGCGAACAACCGGCGAGACCACGATCACCCAACTCCGTGCCGACGGCACGAACCCTCTCGGCCCGTCGCCGTTATCACCAGCACCGGTACCACTCAGTCCGAAGAACGTGCCTCTCACCGCTCTCGAGCAGCCGATCACCGATCCTCGGCGAACTCCCGAGTCAAGTTGCTGATCGTGGACTGCGAGAAACCGCTCATGCGCGCCAACTTCCCTTGGGAGTGCGATTGGCGCTCCTGCAGAAGTCTGCGAGCAAGGATCGCCCGGCTAGTGCGGTTCGCCAACACATCACGCCGCCCCTCAGGCGAATCCCTGAACTCAGACCAATCAGCCTCCCCCACCCGGAAGACCAAATCATGCACAACCCCGGACCCTCGGGCAGGATCGACAGGCCTGACCTCATTAACCAGGTCATTGATCGTGGTCTGCGGGAAACCACTCATGCCAGAAAGGACGCTCTGGGAAAGCGTTTGGCGCTCCCGCTGGAGCCTGCGAGCAAGGATCGCCCGACTAGTGCGGTTCCCCAACACATCACGCCGCCCCTCAGGCGAATCCCTAAACTCAGACCAATCAGCCTCCCCCACCCGGAAAACCAAATCATGCACAATCCCAACCGCTCCGGCGGACCCAGCCTCCGCAATCAGGATACTGATCTGCGCCGACCCGAAACCGCTCATGCGCGCCAAGTCTCCTTGGACAAGCATTTGGTTTTCCTGCTGTAGCCTGCGAGCAAGGATCGCCCGACTAGTGCGGTTCCCCAACACATCACGCCGCCCCTCAGGCGAATCCCTAAACTCAGACCAATCAGCCTCCCCCACCCGGAAAACCAAATCATGCACAATCCCAGCCGCTCCGGCAGGATCGACAGGCTTGACCTCTCCGATCAGCCTGTGGATCGTGGCAATCGGAAAACCGCTCATACCGGCCAAGGCACGTCGGGTATTCGTCTCACTCTCCTGCAGAAGTCTGCGGGCAAGAACCGCCCGGCTAGTGCGGTTCCCCAACACATCACGCCGCCCCTCAGGCGAATCCCTAAACTCAGACCAATCAGCCTCCCCCACCCGAAGTTCCAACGGGTGAATCTCGGTTTGCGGGGTCGCCACGTCTCCAGTCGGCTCACTCGCAGCCGAACCAGGACTCACCGGTTCAGCATCGAGCGACGCCGCGAGCACTCCGCTGTCACCAGTCTGCGGAGCGCCCGAGGACGAACCGAGCTCCTGCGGCGGCGGGGCGCCCCCGGTTTCGCCATTGGAACTCGTGGCTTCAGCCTCAGCCTTCCCGATAATCCTATGAATCGAAGTCGGCGAGCATCCGACCATCTGCGACAAATCCGCCTGCGTGTACGCGCCACCCTTGTTAAGCGCCTTGAGCACTCGAGCAAGAGTCACCTGATCCTGCGGATTCCTACTTCGATAGAGTTCATTCAACCTGCGGCCAAGAACCTCCCTGAATCCAGGATTCTCCCCCGCGCGGCGCAACTCGCCAACCGACGCGCTCTCCAGATCAGACCAACTCGCCGACTCCACCCACGAAGCCGACAAACCATCCGTCGTCGGCAGCGCCGCAACATCGCCTAACATCGAAACAGGACCCACCGGTTGATAGTCGCCCTGTTCCGCCTCACCGCCAGCGATATCCACCAGCGCCTCGGCATTCGCACTGGATTCATAGGTTCCGACTTGCTCGGACAACCCGGCGGCGTAGAACTCCGGGAAATGCGCCACCAGCCACTGAGCGAACTCCCGCGCCTGCCCTTCGCCCTCTTGCTCCAGCACATGGCCGATCAATGCCAGGTGTCTGCCGAACTGCTTCCGCCGCAACAGAGGAACCTCCTCGGCTTCCACATCCACAGGCAACCGGACACCGGCACCCTCCGCGATCTCCATTACCTCCCGGGGGGCCTCGGCACGCCCCTTGCCCCGCTCGAGCCACCTCAAGTACCCCGCAAATTTCTCCTCCCAGGCCGCCCAACTCGCCGACGCCACCCACGAAGCCGACGAACCAGCCGCGGTCGGCAGGGCCGCAACAGCACCAGACGGATCGGCGTGCACCACGTCCATCCCCACGGGATCAGCACCAGGCGGTGCGAGATTCCCTTCAACCACACCATCCATCAACTCGACATCGTCAGCAACGAACCCGGAGCCAGCAGCGTCATCCCACCCTCCACCAGACGAAGTCACCAACTCGACATCGTCAGGCACCGGAACAAAGCCCTGTTCTGCACCACCTGACAGAACACCAGGCAGCGATGCCGCCAACACCGTCCAGTCCGGCCTGCACGAACAACTCACGAGTCAGCTCCGGGTCATGCTGATGGGAAAACACCACGCCACCGGTCGCCATGTTCACCACTCGACGGTTCCCATGCACGTTCAATTGCTCCGCGAACAGCCCATCAGTGCTGAAACGGACAACACCAACGGCCCCATCGTCCAGCGAGGTCGGCATCGTCGGCGTCCACTCGGCCCCCGGCGGCAACTCAAATTCCCTGCCGGGACCGAACATCACGTTGACCAGCCTGTCGAACCCCGCCTGAGACCGCGCGTCACCACCGACGTGCTGCACGGCTTGCGTGAACAGCTCATGGGCAGTCTCCAGGCCATACCGGTCAGCGGACACCACGCCACCGTCCATGTTCAGAACTCTCGAATCCCCATCCGGATTCACCAGTTCCGCGAACACCCCATCAGCGCTGAACCGAACAACGCCGCCCCATGGCCACCGCACCGCCGGCCCCCACCTAACCTCCGCCGGAGGCAAAACATCGAGATCTTCGAGCATCAGCCGAGCCAGGCCGTCAAACCCATCAGACGACGGCACGCCACCGAGGAGACCAGCGCCCTCGGTAGCACGCTTCCCTCGCAGGGCCTCCCGCAGTTCCGCAACGAGCCGGTCCACGTTCTCGACGTCGCGGCCGGCCAACGCCTCCGCAAGGCGCTCGCGGAACCATCCCAGCTGCGACTGGTCCACGATGTACACCGCGCCCCTCGCACGGCGCTGCTCCACATATGCCCGAACCTCGGCATCCACCAGCTCCTCCGCGCGACGCTCCACCCCGTCCTCGGAATGCGCGGCAGTCGATTCGCCATCCTCCACAGCGGTCACCGGGTTCCAGCCCCCGCCAAAAGGGTGTTCGCTTGGCAGGAACCGGTCACCGAGCCCCTGTTCCCCGGCTTCAGCGGTGTAGTCGTCCGCGAACTTCGCCGCCAGGAACTCGGCGAACTCCTGCGCCTGCCGCTCACCTTCCAGATCCAGCACGCGCTCGATCAACGCGAGATGCTCGTCGTACGCCTGCCGCCGCTGCTGGTTGACCGCATCAGATTCGGTAGCCGCCGGCAGCCGCACGCCGGCGCCTTCCGCGATCTCGCGTGTTGCGCGGGAAACCTCCGCACGCCCCTTGCCCCGCTTCAGCCATTCCGAATGCTCGGCGAGCTTCGCCTCCCACGCAGCCCGCCGCGCGGCCATCCCCGACGCCCCCTGCGTTCCCTCCTCTTGGCCATCGAACAGGTTCTCCCCGTTCCGCCCCGCAGCTTCCTCCGCCGCATCGGAATGCTCGTGCATCTCGTCACCGGCGAGCTCGTCGTCATGTCCTTCCGAATCTTCGCTCAACTCGGCGATCGGAACTTCCGCCAGCGGCCCAGCACCCAGTCCGGGCCACAACGAAGACATGAGGCTGCTGCGGCGCGACCGCACACCTAGCCCGAACGAGGATGACGACGACGACGCGCTGCTGCGACGCGACCCCGCATCGAACCCGAACGACGACGTCGACCACACACTGTTGCGGCGCAACCCCGCAGCAAACCCGACCGACGACGTCGACCACACACTATTGCGACGCAGCCCCGCACCAGATCCGGCCGACGACGTCGACCACACACTGCTGCGACGCGACCCCGCACCGATTCCGAACGACGATGCGGAACCCTGGCTGCCGCGACGCGATCGAATCGTCAGCTCCGACGAAGAGTGGGTGACAGGCCGGACCGCCGCGTTGACTTCGGCCGCGAGCGTTGTCACCCTCGCCTGGAGCGCCGCTGCGGTGTCGATCCCGTTCAAGACCTCCCGCACCAGGTCGGCTGCCGCAAGGCTGCGTTCGTGGTCCGACATCCCGTCGTAGGGCGGCGTCTTCCCCTTGCGGATGGCAAGCAGCCCGGTGTCCGCATTGGTCAGATCGCGCAGTTGACCCAGCAAGCGCCGCGTGCCCGCACTCAGCCTCGCGTCCTGGGCCACTTCGTAGACTTCGCCGGGATTGCTCCGGCTAGCACCAAGAACGCCCTCGGCCGCGGAAATCAGGCGGTTGAGGTACTTCGAGGACCGGTAGAACGCGACGCCGTCCCTACCCTGGTAATGCTTCAGATCCTTGAGGAAGTCGCCGAACTGCTCGTTCATCGACTGCAGGTACTGGTTGTCCGTCAGCTCCAGGGAGCCACCCGCCTGCTGGTTGGCGACGATGTCGCTGAGGGCGCCCACCGAGTGGTATGCCTCCGCCGCATGTGTGAGAGCAGAGCTGATGAGCCTTTGTGCGCTCTGCGCAAGCCGATCCAGCGTGGAGGCGACCTCGGTCTGCAGACTCATCCTGCGTCGCGCGTCGTACTTCGACTCGATCTTCCGCGCCTCTGCCATCTGCTGCGGATAAAGCAGGTTCTTGATCCGGATTTCGCTGTCCTCCGGCACGGCATGCCTTGGCGGCTCCCGGCGGGCCTCCGGTCGCCCACCCTGTTCGACGGAGGCATCCTGGTGTTGTCCGGACTCTTCCGAGGTCTCGCTGTCGCTCCGCAGGAGGGATCTCGTCCGCTCCCGGCTGGCTTCCGACTGCCTGTTCAGCTCGGCGGCGGCATCGTGGCGCCGCCAGGCTTCTTCCCAGATTTCCCGACGCCGCAGGATCTCTGCGTGGTCCACGCCGGATTCGGTCGCCGTGATCAGTTCATGAAGCTCCTCCAAATAGCCGTCCCACTCGGATTCGGTCATGTACAAGTTCACCTTGGAGAGCGCGGCGACGTCCTGGTCCCGGGCCAGCTTCTGACGCCCCTCCAGCGAGACGGCCGTCATCGGCAGACGCCGGGTGCCCTTCTCGGGCAGGAAAGCGTTGACGTAGATGTTGGTGTCGAAGACGGTCGCCGATTCCCTGCCCCATGCAGCGCGAAAACGCCTGTTGAACTCCTCGACCACCCGTGTGTCGCCCGGCCCTGTGACAGTCACGTCGTAGTCGGAGGTGAGATCGGTGCTGCCGACGGCGTTGCGGGTCACTCCGGGGAAGTCGCGGAGGATTTCGTCGAGAAGACCGTCGACGTACCTCTTGCGGTACTCGACCAGCTGTTTCATCTTCTCCCGTCCGCCGTCGCCCTCGTTCAGGTACTTCGCCTTCGCCTCCTCCCAGCTCAATCCGACCTCCCTGATCAACGACCAGTCCGTCACGTGCTCGAAGTCTGGATCCTCACCGGCGGCAAAACTCCCGATCGCGTCGCCGATGCTGCCGTCCTGGCCTTCGAGCGAGTCATCGGTGGAGTCTTCCGATTCAGCGATCTCTTCTTGTTGTACGGAG
Source organism: Saccharopolyspora sp. NPDC003752 (assembly GCF_053605825.1). Classification (NCBI taxonomy): domain Bacteria; kingdom Bacillati; phylum Actinomycetota; class Actinomycetes; order Pseudonocardiales; family Pseudonocardiaceae; genus Saccharopolyspora; species Saccharopolyspora sp. NPDC003752. The sequence goes on from NZ_JBSGJZ010000012.1 coordinate 86,296, forward strand.
CCGTTGATCGGCTCCGCGAGGCCCGGACTCACGACCCACTGCGCGAGACCGGTGAGCGACCGGTCGAGCTCCTGCGGGATGCCCAAGCCGGACAGGCCGGGATCGACGAGCCTGGAACGGAGCACGCTCGTCCACGCATCCCGCAGGTCCAGGCCCGCGGACACCCTCTCCTCCACCTCGCGCAGAACGTCCGGATCCGACGTCAGCCCGGTCAGCCGGTCCGGGAGGACACCCAACTCCCGCGCAACGGACTCCGGAGACCCGAGCTCCACTGCCGAGCCCGACGGACCAGCCGCTTGCGCACCGCCCACTTCGAAAGCAGGCGGTGTTCCACCGGGCAGGCCGACGCGACCGGGGTAGAACTCCGTGTACTCCACCAGGCCGCGGGCGAACTCGAACGCCTTCGCCCGGCCGTCCTGCCTCAGCACCTGCGCGATCAGTTCCAGGTGCTCGCGGAACCGGCGCCGGTCGCCTTCGGTGACGTCGAGACTCAGCGGTGGCTGAACACCCGCCTCCCGGGCGATCGCCAGCGCTTCCTCGGACGGCTGCGCATCGGCGTTCCACTTGCCCTTTTCCAGCCATGCGAGCAGCTCCGCGAACCGCAGCCCCCACTCGGCCCGAGGCGTCACCCGTGCCGCGCGTTCCAGCACGGATTCGGTGTCGCGCACCGATGACGCCTCGCCCTCGTCCTGCCCACCCGGCACCCTGCGGGATCCTCCGCGCAGGCGGCCACCGTTGTCGCGACGGGCGCTGCCCGGATCGTCTTCCAGGTCCTGCTGCGTCCGGGCACGCTTGGCAGGCGGGGCGTCCTGGCCATCGGAGAACGGGTGCGGGTGCGGCGGAAGTTCTTCGTAGACGATGCGCGTGACCGGGTGACCGTCCACGCCGATGAGGTCGGTCGCCTCGACCGAAGCCACGCGGAACACCGCATTCGGCGAAAACCCGACCACCGAGTTGATGCCGTCCGTGCGCAGCTGCCGGGCGGCGCTGGACCACGGTTGCCCCGGGGCTGGGCGGTAGACGACCACCTCTGCGCCCGCCCTGGCCTCGCGCGGCGCGGATTCGGCGAAGACGAACTCGCCCGCCGAGACGATCGTGCCCACCACCGGCGCGGGGGCCTGCCGCACCGCGTGCCAGGTCTGCACCTCACCGCCTTGGTACTGCGGGAACGCGAACAGGCCGTAGGTCGCCACCCCGGTGACGATCGCCGCCTGCTGGCGCTCGTGGTACGAGCCGGAGTGGCGATCCGGCTGCTGCATCCAGCCCCAGGAGATCGCCTCCAGCGTCGTGAACGCGGCGAGGTCGCTCGCGGAGGCAGGCCAGCCGAGCGAGCTTTCCTGCCGCGCGATGTAGGCATCGAGGATGCCGTGGTGTCCCCAGTGGCTCGTGACGGCGTGAACGTCCAACGGCGTCGGGGGCCCGGACACTTGCAGTTCCTGCCCTGCGGACAGGGCGGCCGACCACGCCTGGAACCTGTGCAGGAGGTCGCCGAGGCCCGACCAAGCCGATGGTTCTCGTGGATCGAGGAGCGTGAAGGTCGCCAGGGCGACCAGATTCGTCGCATCCAGCCCATCGTTGCGCACGCGCTCGACCAACTCGGCGAGCGCAGTGGGCCAGAAGCGGCCGGTGGCCGCAAGCTCGCGGAACCGCTCGGCGGACAGCCCCAGCGGGACGCGACGCTGCTCGACCCATGCTTGCAGGACGTTGCCCGCGGAAAGGTTCTCGCTGTGCACCCTGGCGAAGAATTCCGCCGGGGTACTCGCCCACGGAACCGATGCGGCTTGCTGCTCCGCCAGGAACGCCAGCAGCACCGGCCGGTGCTGAACGCCCACACCGTGGCCGTCGAGCAAGCGCGTCACCTGGACCAACCCACCCCAGCCCTGGATCATCCGCCGGTAATCGTCACCGAAGGTAGCGGGCCGCAGACCGAGCCGGCTCAACCGCCAGCTCTCTACCCTTCCGCTCACCGAATCCGGGCTCTGGTTGATGAGATCCACCAGCGACATACCCCGAGTACCGAGGTAGGCGTTGAGCTCGCCAAGGTCGCGCAGCTGCACCATGCCAGGCTGCAACCTGCCGGCCAACAGGTTCAGCAACCCGTGGTCGGCCAACCCTGCCTTCCGCAGCTGGAACCGGACCTGCCGCGCCCATTCCTCGGGCGCGATCCTGCGCTGCACGAGTTCACCGATCTCCGCCTCGAACAACGGCAACGCGATGAGATCGACACCCAGCTGTTCGGCCGCGCTGAACAGCAGCGACCCGTGATCTTGCGGGAGCCCGACCGCATCAGCCAACCCGACCAGGCCATCCGGGATCAACCGGGTGTTCTCGATGTAGGCCCGCAGCGCATGGGTGGACTCCGTGCCCAGCCGGTGCTGCAAGCGTGCGAACCGGGCGATCGGCGAGTTCTCGATCGGGACCGATTCGTCGAGCTGCGGACCACGGACCACGTTGAAGCCCCGTTGCCTCAGGTGCATCTCGAGCAGGTCATGCAGGTCGCTGCGGAAAGCCGCAGCGGTCGGCGGATCGGACGGATAGTCGGAAACGTCGGCGGTTTCCAGGTCCGGATATTGCATGGCATCCGCGTGTTCGAGTCGCTCGACCGCCCCGAACCAGTCGTGCTCGGCGTAGAGCTCCCCCAGGTCGCCGGGATCACGGCTCAACAGCGCGTTCACCATGCGCAGCGGCGTCCGCCTCGCCTCGCCCGACGCCGTGGCCTCATCGATGGCACCGAACAGGGTGTTGCGCTGCTGCTGACTGAATGCGCCCATGACGAGGGCGAAGTTGCGCAGATCAGCACCCAACTGCCTGATCTCCGCTTCGCCGGCGCCGTGCAGTGCACGGATGAACGGGACCAGTTGCCGCCCGTCGACTCCCACCATTTCGCCCAGCCGGCGAAGCTCGTCGGACACCGGGTCGTCCACCGGTTGCAACGTGTGCTCCGGGTCGGATTCCACGAACGCCGGCGGTTCCTCCGGCGCCTGCGATGTCTGGCCATCCCCGGCCGGCGGTTCCTCCGGCGCCTGCGATGGCGTCTGGCCATCCCCGGTCGGCAGGTCGTACGGCGGTGGGTTGGGCTCGGGGTATCTGGGTGGCAGGAAGGAGTTCTCCGCTGGATGCTCCTCGACGAACCTGCCGAGTTGTTCTTCGACGTCCGCCGGATCCGTTCGAGTCAGGTCATCGTCGATGTCCGCGTTGAGCAAGTACTCGTGGAAATCCCTCAGGTCGGTGCGCAGCGCGTCACCGGCGAGGCGGCTCATCTGGGCGAAGATGAGCCGCGCCACTTGCTGCATCTGCTCGGATCCCGCCAACAGGGCGGGAATCGAGCTCTCGAACTCGGTCATGACGAGGTGCAGCCGGTCCAGCCCCACCACGCCGCGGGTGCGTTCGAGCCCACGCACGCCCTGCATGAAGTCGGTCAGGGCGGAGAGCTCCGCCTCGTGCCGCAGACCCACGGTGCCGAGCACGGCCTCCACGCGAGCCACGAACTGCGACACCAGCAGGTCGAGGGCCTGGTTTCGTGCCCCGACCAGGCCCCCCATCACCCGCAGGTCGTCGGTGAACAGGTTGACGAGGCGAACCGGCTCCAGGCGCAGCTCCCGCAGCCCGTGCACGCTGCGCAGGAGCAATGTGGGGTCGATGCCCCGCATGCGTGCGAGCGCCGGGATTTCCACCGGAACCCGACCGAGGGCCCTGCTCACCTCGACCAAGACGGCGTGCGGTACGGCGTCGATCTGCGCCGGGTCGATCCGCATCAGTCGATTCAGCCTGGGGATGTCGCGCTCGGGCCGGAACCACTCGGTGCCCGCGAATCCCTCCGCCCAGAGCTGGTTGTCCTCCTCCGACGAGATCGGTGCCGTTCGGCGGGTGTCCCAGTCCTGGATCACCTCGGCGCGAAGCGCGGGGTCCGCGCGCAGATCGTCCAGCGTGTTCGTGCCCGCGTCCAGGAATTCCCGGAAGTCGGCCAGCTCGGAGATGTTCACGACACCGGTTCCGGAGAACCAGGACAGCTCGTCGTCTTCCAGTTCCGCGAAGTTCACCCAGTCCGAGATGACGCCGACGACGTGTTCCCGCCGCGAGGTGCGCTCGTCGAGCCACGACAGGTCCAGTTCGACGCGCTGCACATGCGGTATCTCGCTCAGGAGCAGCGCCATCCGTTCGGAGATGTGCCACCGTTCGGCGAGCTCGCTGATCGCCTCCCACCGCAGCGCCGGATCCGGGTTCTGCTGGAAGAGCTCCACCACGAGCGGGAAGTCCGCAGGTTCGACGCCATGCCGGTGTATCTCCTCGACGACTTCGACGACGTTCAGTCCGCCTGGAACCTCGTCGTCGGGCCCGAGATCGGCGAGCCAGCGGGCCGCCACCTCGCGCGCCCGCTCCGGATCTTCCCGCAACTCGGCCAGCGACCCGTACCCGTCCACGTACTGGACGAAATCGCCGAGTTCGCCTGCTCTCAGCCTGAACGGCACCGTCAGGCTCGACATCCAGCCCATCAAGTCACTGAGGGTCAATCCTCTGTCGCGCAACCACGCGATATGTCGTCCGAGCGCATCGCCCTCGGACTCGGCCAGGTCCCACCCGGAGGATTCGCCGAACTCAGCGAGGCGCAGGCCGTAGTCCCCGAGCAGCTCGACGAACGCGCCGAGCTGCTGCGGAGTCAACCCGGCCCAGACCGCCTGCATTCTCGCGATGGTCTCCTGGTCTGCGGCCTCTCGCGGTGCAGGGGAGCCATCTTCGTCCATGCTGGACAGTTCGGCCAGGACGGCCATCAGGCCGCCTACCTCCATCCCCGGCGCCGCGGTCTGCAGTCGCTCGACGAACGCGCGGAGCCTGCCCACTCCGATTCCGGTGGTCAGGCCGTTGAACACCGCCAGGTCGCTCGGGATCATGCCGACGGCGGCGAGCACTCCCTCGATCAGATAGGCGTCCGCCCCGACCGACAGCACGTCGATCTCGGCGACCTCGATGTCCAGGCTGTCCGCGACCTCTTCGCGCCGCTGACGCATGTCGTGCTCGCGCCATTGCGCGACCAGCAGCCGGCGGTCCGCTTCCGGTTCGGCGCTCCAGCGATCCAGAGGTGCACCATCGACGAACGAGCCATGGTCGGCGAGGTAGTTGCGGAAACCCTCCCAGTCGTGGCGTTCCAGGCCATGTTGCCGCGCCGCCGCCAGGAACCGGTTGCGCTGCGAGGCGCCGGTCAGCTGGTGGCCGTTCAGGGTGCTCTGCAAGGTCGCGAAAACCTGGTTCCCGAACTGCGCGAACGACCGGAGCTCCGGAAAGAACGATTCCAGCAGCTCGGGCCGGAGCCTCAGACCGTAGCTCAGCTGGATCACGCTCTGGAGCGGGACATCCCACCGCGCGGCGAGGCCGGTGATGTCCCGCGGCACTTGTTCGATTTCGGCGAACCACCGCAGCAATTCGGCCGCCTGCGCAGACCCGGCGCCAATGCCGAGTACCCGCAGCACGTCCAGCGCCGCCGGGAGCTCGAACCAATCGCTGCCATCGGGCACGTGCTGACGCCACCCCGGCCCGAAAACAGCCTCGGTCAGATCGTTCGGCCCGGAATTCTCCACCTGCACGAGGTGACCGATCCGGTCGATCAGAGCGGCGATGCCCAGGTCGGCCGGCCGTAGGCCCAGCCGCACCAGTTGCGGGATGTGCAGCGCCGAGAAACCGGCGTTGGCCAACGACATCCGCAAACTTTGGCCGGCCTGATCGAACCACTGCCGGTTGAACAGCGACAAACCCGTTAGGGCCAGCCCCATCTCCTGCAGCCGACCCAGGATCTGGGCGCTGACGAAGTCCGCGCTCTCACCGTTGTCACGCATCCGGGCGATGAGGGGGGCTGCCGGTACCAGCAGCGACAGCGGCACCGAAAGCCGAAGAGCGACTTGAAGCAGATCACGCCGCGGCAAACCGGTTTCACCGCTGACCCGGGCCAGCTCCGCTTCGAACTCCGCCAATCGCAAGTTCGTCCCGAGGTAGCGCACCAATGCAGGCAGCTCGCTGTCGGCCAGCGCCATGTTCTGCGCTGAAGCGACGACGACCTCCGGAACGAAGCCCGCGTTCCGCATCTCCGCCAACTCGGCCGCCGTCAGCCCGAACCGCCAGCGGACCACCGCATCACGCCCAGCCGCCGAGCCCTGAGCTCGCAACTGATCCGGCGAAATCCCCTCAGCGTGCAGCCAGTCACCGAACCGCACGAGATCTGCGCCAGTGAGGGGATCGCCGAGACCCGCGAACCAGGCGAGGTCCTCGATGCACAACCCGGTACCGTCGAGGCGGTTCGCGATCGCCATTCGCCGCGCACTCTCCGTGTCCGCACCGGCCTGCACGGCCTGCTCGATCGCAGCCGTGAGAACGGCGTCGTGCGCGACCGCTTGAAGGTGCTCCACCGGTCCAGCCAAGCCGGATGGACCACCCGCGTCCTGCTCGAACGCTTCCGTCATCGCGGAGTCCGATGATGCTCCGCCGCCAAGGCCATTGGTGCGTTGGACGTGGTGCTCGGTGGCGAGATCACGCGCGAGTTGCCTGGCGGCGGCCACATCGCCGTCCGCGCGCAGCCTTTCGGCGACGAGGATGGTGATGTCGTCGATCAACTCTTTCTGCGCGCGTTGTTCGGTGGTGGGCTCGCCGATCACCAGGGGTGACTGGCTGACACCACTGGTGATACTCACGGCTTGGGCGATGAGTTGGGCGTAGTCCTCCTTCAGGAGCTTGCCGGGTTTCCTGCGGGCAGCCGCGGCCCGTGCCTTCAACTCTGCTAGGGCCTCATCGCCCCTAGCCGACGAGGACCCCTCTTCCGCGTCGGTCGACCTCTGCTGCAGTTCCTCGACGAGGTTGTCATCCTCGATTGCACCCTGCTCTGAAACCTCCGACACCGCATCGCTGGACGCGCCCACCGCCTCGGCATCGGCGTTGTCCTGCGGCAGCACGGATTCGTCGGTGGCACCGTCCGAATCGGGTTCGGTCGACTCCGGAAGGTTCGCGGGCAGCGATTCCGCGAACCACTTCGCCAGACCCGCGAGGGATCGATCCGGGCCGCTGAACTCCTGCGGGACACCCATCTCCGACAGGTCCGGATCGGTGAGCCGGGCCCCGAGCGCCTTCATCCACGCGTCTCGCGGGGCCAGACCGGCGGCCACCATCGTGTCCACCGCCTGCTGGACTTCTGGATCCTGCGACAGCTCGGTGAGCCGGTCCGCGAAGACACCCAACTCCTGCGCGACCGAAGCCTGGATGTCGGCGAACTCGAACTGCGGCGCTTGCTCGGCGCCCTGGGCCGCGTCGACCTGCTGTTGTCCCGACGAGCCGGTCCGCGCACTCGGACCCAGCGGAGCGGCCCAGTTGGATGGACCGGCGCCGTCCGCCTCCGTCTCCTCGGAGGTGAGCGGTGTTCCATCGGGCAGGCCATGGGCCCGGTGGACGCGGTGTTCACGCGCCAGGTCACGAGCGAGCTCGCGGGCGTCCTCGTCACCGTCAACGCGCAGACTTTCGGCGACGAGAACGGTGATGTCGTCGATCAGCGCCATCCGCGCTGCTTCCTCACCGGTGGGCTGGCCGATGTGGGTGGGCCACTGGGTTTCGCGCCTGGTGATCTCGGTGGCGCGAGCGATGATCTCGGTATGGCGGTCGGTCGATAGTTTCCCGAGATTCTCACGGGCGGCTTCGACCGCTTCCTTCAACTTCTCGTGGGACTTCTCGTACCCGACGAAGACGGCCAACTCGGCGACGGCGGCGTCAAGGGCTCCGATTTCGGTTTGCGGGGCGCCGCGCTCCCACGCGGCGTACATGTCCTGGAGCGCCTTCTGGAGTGCTCTTTCGGCACCGGTGGCGTTCAGGCTTTGCCTGCTGGTGGATGCGATGGTCGCATTGGTGAGCCGCTCCAGAGCGGCCTCCAGCACGCCTTCGTCGCCGGCTGCCACCGCGGTGTCGAGCGCCGCTCGCGCACCGCTGAGCTCGCTGGCGAACACCTCGTCCTTCAGCGCTTCGACGATCTCGGCCACCGAGTAGCCACCCGAGAACAGCCGGACCTCGCTGCTGGGCACCACCGGTTCGAGCCCCTGCTCCAGCATGAGCTTCGGCAGCAGCAACTGGACGGCCAGCCGGGTGTTCCCGTCGGTGAACGGGTGCAGGACGTGCAGGGCGCGAACCGCCCGCGCGATCGCGGCCAGCTTCGAATCGGCGTCGCCCCCGGCCTCGGCCACCTCGGCGTAGTACCGGTCGAACACCGCGTCCACCAGGATCGGCGCTTCGTCCGGGCCGTAGTTGGTCGCCAGGGCCGGATTGCCGAACGAACTCCGGTCGATGATCGTGATCGGCTTGCGGTCCGTCCCCGTGCTCCAGTCGTGGCGGGCCATGTCGTAGACCAGCGGGCGACCGGCGATCTCCTCCGCCAGGATGTCCTCGCTGACGTCCCGGTCGCCCAGCGGGTGATTCGTGACGCCCTTGCCGGACCACCGGAGGTCCGCGTTGAAGTTGGCGGTCACCAATCCGTGCATCCGCTGGAATTCCGCGGCGTCGACTCTCTTCTGTACCCCCTCGATCGTCCCGAGCACGTCCCGGTACGCGGCGAGCATGGCCGTCTGGAAACCGGGGGACCTGTCCTCGTCGTACAGGATTCCCGGGTCGGCCGGGAACTTCCCGATCGCTTCCGAGTGATCCCTGCGGTTGATGTAGAACCGCCACCACTCGCTTTCCTGAACAAAATCGGAAAGCGTGGCTGAACCGGGAACCGGTTCGCGGGCCGACTCGGCATTCGAGTCGTGTTCCGGTATCTCGGGCAGGGTGAGCACCACATCCACCCGCCGGGGGCGTGACCCGTCAGCGGGGGACATCCGCCACTGCGTGCGCCCCTCACCTCTTTCGGCCAGTGCCACGACGTCCTTGCCCAGCTCTAGCGCGAGCTTCGAGGGCGTCGTCTCGGTGAAATTGAGCGGCTGATTCCGAGGCACCTCGGTGGCGAGCAGCACGATGCGCTGTGCGCGGTCGACGCCCCTGTTCCACACACTGGCCGCTGAAACCGGTTCGTCCGCCGGCAGGGAGACGAAAGCAGCGCCGTCGGTGACCGATGCCGGCAGCCACGGAGCCTGTGAGCGGGGCGGGTCGCCGACGACGGGGTTCTCGAAGGGTTGCGACTCGGACGACCTCACGTCGAACTCGACCGGCGGCCCGACCAGCGCGTTCGCGCCTTCCAGGCGGTGTTCCGACCAGTCGGGCAGGAAGCTCAGCTTGGATCGGATGACGATGTCGTACTCCGGGACCGCGCTGTAGCGGCGCCAGGTGACGTTCTTGGTCTTGGTGGAGTTCTCCAGTGTCGTCGTGTTCGACATGCCCTGGGAGGTGGCATCGCCGAACTGGCCCGCGCTGTCGGGCCCCGAGTAGCTGTGCGCCGCCTGGTCCAGCTGCGCGATGCCCAATCCGGCATTGCCGCCCCGGTCGTGGGTGTCGCTGTTGGCTTCGGTGCGGTTCTCGCCGTCCTTGGTCTGGTGGACCTTCCCGGTCCACGCCTCCCGGAACCTCGGGTCCGTCAGCCGGGCGCGCACCTGCACTTCGTATCTGGCGGACATGAACCGGTCCGTGACGAGGAGCTCGGTCGTGTAGCCGGCCTCGCTGAGCATCCGCCGCCGGAAGCCCAGGTTGCCCATCAGGCTGTCCGGGGAGAAGAGCGCATCGATCTTGGCGCGGTTGTGGGTACCCGGCCCGAACCAGCGGCGCACGAGGTCCTCGTTGCCCCGGGCCGCGCCGATGGCCTCCACCAGGCTCGTCGTCAGCCGGTCGTCGCGGAGCACCTTTGCCAGTTGCAGCGACGGGGTGGTGCGGGCGGTCTCGGTGATGTCGCGCCGCGTGCCGGCTTCGCTGGTGTCGGGCCGCTGGCGCAGCAGGAATTCGGGAACTGCCAGTTCGACCGAGCCGGACAGCCTGCTGAGGTTCGGCGGGATGCCGACCGCGCGCCGGTCCGGGTGGCGGTAGGCGTACGACCCGGCCCGGCCCTCCGTGATGGTGGACAGCAGCAGCGGCGGCACCTTGTGCTTGTGAACGGTGATCTCCAGCTCGACCGGAGCCCGCACCGCCGCCCGGGCATCGGACTCCAGCCGGTCCTGCCGGTAGGTGCCGGTCTCGGTGGACTGCCGGATGCCCTCGTCCTTCGACCAGCCCAGCGACGCGCCTGGAAGCAACGCCTGGTTCTCCTGCAGGCTGCTGGTCTTGCCCGGAACGACGGACCCGACGGAGACGCCGGCGCCCAACCCGACCCCGCGGGAGCTGCCGGCTCCCAGCGCCCGGGTACCGGTGGCCTCGGAGTAGCCCGATGCCCCGGCTTCGCCGTACTGGAGGTGTTCAGCCGCTCCGGGAGCCTGCTTGGCACGAACGCTGATGGTGTAGTGGTTCTTGCCGAACCACTGTCCACGGTGGACCGTCTCGTCCCAGCCTCCGTTGAGTATCTGGCGGATGCTCGCCTCGTCGTCCAGCTGCAGCAGCGCCTCCATGACGTCGCTGAGCGGGGCGGGTTCGCCGGATTCCGGCGTCCAACCGGGGAAGAGCTCAGGCACCGCGTGCGCCACCGCGCGGGCAGCCCACTCCGACAGCGTGCCGTGGCCTGCCTGTCGCGGATCGGGGTTGAAGCCGGTCACCGTGACGCCCTTGTCCAGGCCGCGGCCCAGATCGGTCAGCAGCGGCAGGTCATCCGGGAGTCGCTCGCTGGACACCGGCGCACCGGTGTGCGGATGCGTGCCTGCGGCACCCGTGTCGGACCGGACGTACCGCACGCCATCACGGATGACGACATCGATGAACCGACTGCTCGTGCCGTTCGGGTACGGACTGATCGCCTCCCACTTGCGGTTCGGCTGGCCCAGGAAGTGCTGCCACGCATCCGCCCGGACCCGCACCACCAGGTCCGCGGAGTACATCGTCAGGTTCGTCTTGCGCGACGCGGCGGTCTTCGTCGCGCCGGTCAGCGAATCCTCGTCGCTGTCTGAAAGCCGTGCGGCGAAGCCGAGCCTGGCATCACCAGCGCCGACGAGGACCTGTCCGCTCAGCTCACCCGAAAGGCCGGAGCCGCGCCCGTGCGACACCGACACCTCGGACTTGGTGACGTTCTCCCACCGCGCGTCGCCCGTGACGGGACCGAGCGCGCGCTCGTTGTACACGCGCATCTCGAAGCCGCCGCGCTGCATCCGGTCGAAGAAGGTTCCTTCCCGGCCGCCCTCGTCCAGGACCTGGATCCCGCGGAACATCCCCGCCACCCGGGTCCGCCACCACTCCGGGTCGAGGTCCATCACGAACTTCGGATCGTGGCTGCGCTCGCGGGCGGGCGCATCCTGCTGCTCGGATGCCTCGTTCGCTGCGGTGGCAGGCAGGATCGCCGCCCGCACCTTGCCGAAACCTCCGGTCACGGCGTGCTTCACCGCGTCGAACGCGTCGACCACCCGCACCCGGCCGCGTTCGTACCTGCCGTCCTTGGCCGCCAGCGCGGCCGAGATCTGCGCTTCGCGGAACGCTTCGTTGACCGCCTGGTAGCCGTCGGCGACCGACACGACCGCCGAGTCCCGCATGCCCACCCGGTGGGCCTCGTCGAAGTTGTGCACGTCCTGCCGCTGCGGCAGGCCCGGACTCCAGCCACCGTCGCCGGTCCCGTCGAGCAAGAACCGCGCGACGCGGTACTCGGCGTGGGCGGGGAACACGATCCGCGTCGGCCCGAATCCGCCCACCGAGCGCGACAAGCCGCGCCACAGGCTGCGGTCGCGGGTCTCGGTGACCTTCATCTCGAGCGTGACCGCGCGGGAGACCAGGTCCGCCTTCCCGGAGTACTTCAGCCTGGACCCGGTGGTGGCCGACACCCCGAATCCGCTGGAGACCGACCGGTCGCCCCGAGCGCCTCCGCCTACGACTCCTCCGACGTAGACCTTCGCGCCGTACCCGTCATCCCGGACCTTCCTGCGCAGCCCGGCGGCCACCTGCGCGTTCCAGCCGAACGCACCCTTCAAGCCGCCCCGCCACCCCGTGTTGCGCAGCCGCGTCGCGTGGAAGCTCGCGTCCTTGTCCAGGCCCTGGCGGTGCGTCACCTCGCCCAGGACGCCGTTGACCTCGAAGGCGAACGTGCGGCCGCCGACCTTGACCTCGACGCGGTACGGCTGGGCCGCCCGGCCCTTGATCGCATCGAACCGGCTCTCCAGCGCGTGCGGGCCGAGTCCGGCACCGAGCTGCCGGTCCACCTCCGCCCAGTCCACTGTGGTCTCGTCGATGCCGGCGTTCGCGAGACGCGTGCGGACGTGCCGGCCGGCCTCCGCGAGGAGCTGGGATGCCCCGCGCAACTTGACCAGCGACGTGAACATGCCATCGCCGTCGAGGACGGCCTGCGTCCGCTGCCGCTCCGCACCGCTCACGTCGCGCCCGCGCGGCCCGCTCAGCCCGGCCCGCAGCTGGTTCTCCGGGTCCAGGGCGTGCTTCAGCACCGCCTCGAACTCGTCGGCATCCGCCTCGCGGACCCAGACGTACACGGCCCCGCCGGTGCGCGGCACCGCCACCGGATCCGACATACCGCGGGCCCCGGGACGCGCGCGGTACTCCGCGGCGAAGGACAGATCGAGCCGGTACCGCCGCGCACCCTCCTGCTCGACCGACTTGTCCTTGGTCGTGGCCCCCGACCGGATCGCGTAGGAGTCCTCGCGCGTGGCGGCGATCCCGGCCTGCACCAGCGGACCGACCTGCGGCGACGGCTGCTTCCCGTCCGCTTCCGACTTGGGCGGGTCGGCGAGCAGCCTCAGCCGGACCCCGAACTCGTTGCCGGAAACCGTGCTCTTGACCAGCTGGTCCTCGTTGGAGGCGCGCCAGATCTCGCCGGTCGCGATGTCGACGGATCCGTCGCCGACCCGTTCGAAGCCCTTCAGCTGCGGCCTGATCCGCACCTTGACCTCGGGGTGCTTCGACCAGTCCGAGCCGGGTCGGGTGAGGGCGTCCGGGAAGACCGTCCGCTTGGTGATGTCGATGCCGTGCACCAGGCCTTCGGCGGTCTCCTCGACCAGCGCGGTGGCATCGATGCTGGTGGAGAGGTTGCCGTTCAGCGTGGAGTCCTGCCGCACCCAGTCCGGCAGGCTGGTCATGATCCGGTGCTGCAGGTCACCGACGTTGGCGTAGGTGTCCACGTTCGCGATCAGCTGCTGGGCCTCGACCGGCATCGGGACCGGGTCGGGGGACGAGAAGCGCCCGGCTCCTTCGGCTGTCGCGGCCGGCGTTTCGAGCAGCGATTTCGGGTACGCCAGGCGCACCATCGGGCCGAACGCGATGGTCTGCGACTGGTCGCCCAGCTGCCAGCGCAGCTGGAAGTTCACGTCGAACACCTGGTTCTGCGAGCCGAGCTTCGCAGTGCGCTCCCGCACCACCCAGCGCTTGCCGCTCGTCGTGGTGGAGCGGCCATCGCCCGCACCGATGTAGAGCAGCGCCCGCAGGTTGAGCGTGACGGCCGCTACGTCCTTGATCAGGTCGCCGAGGAAGCCGGAGACGGCGGCAACGTTGGCCTTGCGGGTGAGCGTCCGGCTGGACAGCTCCCTCGGGCTCGTCTCCAGCTTCGTGCTCCCCGTGGGCAACGCTTGCAGCTCTTCGGCGCTCAGCTGCACCGGCCGGACACCCGTCCGCTCCAACCGCAGCACGGCGTCCCTGAGCCCATCGGGCGTCGTGATGCGGAACGTCCTGCCGCCGGAGAGCGCCTGCAGCAGACCCGCCTCGCCACGCAGCCGTCCGTACGCGGTCAGCTGCTCCCGCAACTCCTGCAGCTGCGCCTGGTCCACGGGCAAGTTGGCGACGAGGTTCTCGATCAGGTCGTGATCGACCCCGTGATCGTTGCGGGTTCCCGACCAGACGCCTTCGCTGGGCAACAGGCGCGAATGCTGCGAGATCACCCCGTCCCGCAGCAGTTCCGCCGGCTGCGGATCGTGCCGCTCAACTGCCTCGTCGACCTCCAACACAACCTCCTGGCCCGAGACATCCGCATCGTTGGGCCTGGTGGCAGCGTCGAAGGGCGCCGCCTCCTCCTGCCTGACGTCGAACTCCACCTTCGGGCCGGCCAGCGCGTTCTCACCTACCAGCCGGTGCTCCGTCCACTCGGAGGAGAAATGCCGCTTGGAGCTGATCAGCACGTCGAACTTCGTGCTCGCGCTGTAGCGGCGCCACGTCACTTCCCCGGTCTCGGTGTAGTGCTCCCGCTGCGTGGTGTTGGACATGCCCCTGGACGTGGAGTCGCCATGCCCCATCCCGGCCTCGGGGCTTCCGTAGGCGGAGGCATCGCCGCTGAGGACCCCGAAGCCCATACCCATGTTGCCGCTGCGGTCGTGGACCTCCGCGTTGCTCTCGGACCGATTCTGGCCGTGCGCTTCCCGGTGCGCGCTCGCGGTCCATTCGTGCTGGAAACGCGGATCGGTCAGCCGGGGACGGATCCGCACCTTGTAGTCGGTCGACAGGAAGCGGTCCTGGATCTGGAACTCGGTCGTGTAACCGTCCTCGCCGAGCAGCTGCCGACCGTTGCCCAGATTGGCCACCAGCATTTCCGGCGAGAACAGCTCCTCCAGCTTCGCCCGGTTGGGCGTGCCGGGCCCGAACCAGCGGCGCACCGAGCCGGGATTGCTCCCGGCCGCTGCGATGGCCTCCACAACGCCGGTGACCAGCTGCTCGTCGTGGCGTGCCTTGGCGAGCTGGAACGACCGCGTGGCGCGCGCAGCTGTCGTGATCTCGATCCGGGTGCCCGAACCGGTGCTCTCGAGGTCCTGCTGGAGCAGGTGCTCCGGCGTGGTCAGATCGACCGTCCCGCGCACGGTCTTGAGCTCCGGCGGAATGGTGATCTCGCGCCGACCTGGGTTCAGATAGGTGGACGGCCCGAACCCGCCTTCGGTGATCGTGGACAGCAGCAGCGGCGGCACCTTGTGCTTGTGCACCACGAACTCCAGCTCCACGGGAGCCCGCACCGACGCCTGTTGGCCCATCTCGGTGCGGTCCTGCCGGTAGTCGCTGGTCTCGTTGGACTGCGCGATGCCACCTTCGGTGGACGTCGCCCCCCATGCGCCCGGTATCTGCGCCATGTCGTCCGGCAGACGGGTGCCCGAACCGGGGACCTCCGGCGTCGTGCTGAAGCCGAATGCCGCTCCCGCGCTGCGGGAGCTGCTCTGGCCGACGCCGCGTGAGCCGGTGACCTCCACATAGCCGGAGGTCGCGCCACCGCCCTGCTGGTGGAGGCGTTCGACCGGCCCCGGGGCCTGCTTGGCTCGGACGGTGAAGGTGTAGTAGTTCGTGCCGAACCACTGGGCGCGGAACAGGTTTCGGCGCCACCCGCCGTTGAGCACCTGGCGGAGGTTCGCCTCGCTGTCGAGCTGCCGCAACATCCGGGTGGCGTCGAACAGCGGTGCGGGCTCGCCGGATCGCGGATCCCAGCCGGGGAACAGCTCCGGAGCGGCGTGCGCGAGCGCCTGGATGGCCCGGTCGGACAGCCGCTGCGAGCCGGGGGTGCGCTGCTGGTCGACGGTGAAGCCGGTCACCGCGACGTTCTTGTCCAGCCCTTGCCCCAGGTCGGTCACCAGCGACAGGTCGTCGGGGAGTCGCTCGCTCGACACCGGTGGGCCGGCGCTGTCCCGCGTCCCGGCGGGACCCGTGTCCGGGCGGACGTACCGCACGCCGTCCCGGATGACCAGCTCGACGAACTCGCTGCTGGCGCCGTTCGGGTACGGGCTGATCACGGCCCACTTCCGGTTCGGCTGCCCCAGGAACTGCTGCCACGCGTCAGCCCGGACCCGCACCACCAGATCCCCGGTGTACAGCGCCAGGTTCGTCTTCCTGGAGGTGCTCACCTTCGTCGACGCGGTGAGGGAGTCGTCGTGCCCCGACGATGACTGCGCACCGACACCGAGCGACGCGTCCCCGACGCCGTAGAGGAACTGGGCCGTGGCCTCGCCCGAGACGCCCCTGCCAGGACCGTGCGATACCGAGGATCCGGACGTGGTGGTGTTCTCCCACTCCGCATGGCCCTCGACCGTGCCCAGCCGGCGCTCGTTGTGCACCCGCATTTCGATGCCGCCGCGTTGCATCCGGTCGAACAGGGTGCCCTTGCGGCCGCCTCGGTCCAGGACCTGGGTGCCGTGGAACATCCCCGCCAGGCGGGTCTGCCACCACTCCGCGTCCAGGTCCATGACGAACTTCGGTCCGTGGTCGCGCCGAGCCGGCGCCTGGCCGCCATCTCCGGCCGGGGCACCGTCACGCTCGGCCGCGCTGCGACCACCGATCTTGCTGGGAAGGCCGGTCACCGCGTCGACCACGCTGTCGAACGCATTGACCGCTCGCAGCCGCGCGCGCTCGTACCGCCCGTCCTTGGCCGAGCGAGCAGCCGAGACCTGCGCTTCCCGGAACGCCTTGTTGACCTCCTCGAAAACATCCGCGACCGACACGACCGCCGCGTCCCGCATGTCCACCGAGGCGTCCTCGCCGAACGCGCGTCCGTCGGCTTGGACCGGCTCCGCGGGCCGCCACTGCTCGGATCCCGCTCCGTCGAGCAGGAATCGCGCGATCCGGTACTGGACCTCGGCCTGCACCGTGAACTCGGCAGGTGGTGGCTTGCCCTCCCGCAGCCGGCGCAGCAGCGCATCGGGCAGGGCATCGCTCCAGGACTTCGGCCCGGTCTCGGTGACGCCCAACTTGAAGTCGACCGCTCGGGAGACCAGATCCGCCTTACCGGAGTACTTCAACCGCATCCCGGAGTCGGCGTTCACCCCGGACCCGTCGGAGGCGCTGTTCTCGCGCCGGCCACCCACGCCGACGACCCCGCCGAGATAGGTGCTCGCGCCGTAACCGGTGGCCCGTGCGGTCGTGCGGGCCCAGAAACTCGCCCGCGCGCCCCGGCCGAAGGCGCCGCTGAGGCGGGTCTGCCAGCCGGTGCTGCGCGACCGGGTCGCGCTGAAGCTCACGTCGTTGGCCAACTGGTGATGAGCCGTCACGTCGCCGAGTTCGGCCTCGACCTCGAAGGTGAACGTCCGGCCACCGGCCCCGACCACGAACCGGTACGGCCGGGGGTCGCGGCCCGAGATCGCGTCGAGGCTGTTCAGCAGCCGATGCGGAGCCAAGCCGCCGAGCTGCTTGTCCACATTGGCCCAGTCCACTGCGGACAGATCGACACCGGCGGCGATCAGCCGCTCGCGGACGTGTTCCCGGGCGGCGTCGCGGAGTTCCACTTCGCCCCGCATCCGGTCCAGGGACGTGAACATGCCATCGCCGTCGAGAACGGCCTTCGCCTGGTCCCGCACTGCGGCGTCCAGGCTGCCCTCGCGCGGGCGGAAGGGCACCAGCGGCGGGTTCTCCGCATCCAGCGCGTGATTCAGCGCGGACTCGAACGCGGTCATGTCGCTGCGGCGGACCCACACGTAAACGGCACCGTCGCTCGGCTCCACCTGCACCGCTTCGGGCTGGTTCCGTCCGCCTTGGCGCGCGGTGATCTCGGCGGCGAGCGACACGTCGAGCCGATACCGCTGGGCACCTTCGTGCTCGATCGACTTGTCCTTCTTGCTGCCGCCGGCGCTTTCCTCGTAGCCTTCCTGCCGCTTGGACTTGGCCGAGACCTGCGCCTCCGGGCCGACGCGCACGGGAATTCCCTTGTTCCCGTCCACGCTCCCGGTTCCGATCTGCGGAAGCCAACGCGCCCGCAGCCCGCCCTCGGCGCTGGAGCTCATGTTCTTGGCGAGCCTGCTGCTCTTCGTCGTCCGCCAGATCTCGCCGGTGCCCACATCCTCGCGAACATCGCCGACACGCTCGAAGCCCTTCAGCTTCGACTCGACGAGCACGCTGACCTCGGGCACGTTGGACCAACCTCGGCCTGGCCGGGACAGCAGTTTCGGGTTGACCGCTCGGTGGGTGATACCGACGCCGTTCACCAGGCCCTCGGCGGTCTCCTCCTCCAGCAGCGCCGCGTCGACGCTGGCGGAGATGTCACGGCTCAGCCCGGTGTGCTTGCGAACCCATTCCGGCAGGCTGTCCAGGATGTTGCGCTGCAGACCGCCGACCTTGGTGTAGGTCTCGACGTTGGCGATCAGCTGCTGGACCTCGTGCGGCAGCGACGGCAGTTGTCGCTCGGTGGCGGCCTCGGCACCTGATTCCCCCGACGTGGACACGGTCTGGGGCAGCGGCAGGTCCAGGACGGCGCCGGTCTGCGCCAACATCGTGGCGGGATAGGCGAGCCGAACCGCCGGATCGAAACGGGCGCTCCCAGACCGGTCCCCCAGCTGCCAACGCACCTGGAACTTCACGTCGAAGACCTCGTCGCGCGCGCCCAGCTTGGCGGTGTGCTCGCGCACCGCCCAGCGCTTGTCCGCCGACGTGCTGGACCGCCTGCCGCTCGCGCTGACGAACGGAAGGACCCGCAGGTGGAGCAGGGGCGCGCTCGACGCCACGCGGAAGAGACCGGCGATCGCCGCGAACCCGCCAGAACGGGAGAGACCGCTGCTGGAGTGCTGCCGTGGTGCGGTCTCCTGCTTGCTGCGCTGAACCGGCGTGCTCTGCAGGGTTGCCTGGTCGAGTTCCACCGGCGTGACCTCGGTCCGGTCGAACCGCAGGAACAGGCTCTTGGGCCCCTCAGCGGTCGTGACCTCGAACGTCCTGCCGTTGGACAGCGTCTGCAACAGCCCGGCCTCGCCCCGGGCACGCGCGTAGTCGGCCAACTGCTCCCGCAGCTCGGCCTGCTGCTCGGATGTCAGCCCCAGGTCCGCCAGGATGCTGCCGACCAGCTGATCGCCGTCCCCGGTCGGCGACCACACACCTGCGCTGGGCAACAACCGCGACTGCTGCGAAACCACGCCGTCGCGCACGAGTTCGGCGGGCAACAGCGCGTCGACGCCGTGGTCGATGGCCTCCGGCTCGGTCTTGTGCGATGCCTCATCGTCCACCACGACCTGCGTCTCGGCCGCGGCAGCTGCCGCACTGCTCGATCCCATGGGAGCCAGCTCCAACACCTCGGTGTCGGACTTCGTCCCGCCGGGAAGACCGTGGTGGCCCTGGAGGCCATGCTCGGCAGCAAGAGCGCGGGCTCGGCTGGTGGCGGCGTGCTCGCCACTCGTGTGCAGGCTGTCGGTGACCAGAACGACGATGTCGTTGATCAACGCCATCCGAGCGGCCTGCACGGGCGTGGGCTCGCCGATGTAGAGCGGCCAGCCGGTCGCACCGACGGTGATCTGCCGAGCCCGGGTGGTGAGCTCGTCGAACTTGCCCTCGGCCAACTTGCCGAGCCGCTCGCGGGCGGAGTCGACCTCGTGCGCCAAACCAGCTCTGGACCGTTCATACCCGGGGATCGCCGACGCCTCGGCAGGGAAGTCGGCTTCCGGCGACTGGGTACCGGTCTCATCTGGCGTGCCCACCGGTGAGCTCGGCGACGTGTCGTCGTCGGTCTCGCCCGAGTCGGACCGCGGTGAAGGATCGGCTGCGGCGCTGACGTTGCCAGCGATCGCCGCCCGCAGCTGCGCCAGCACCAGGTTGAATTCCGTTGTGCTTCCGCTTCTCAGCGCACGCTCGATCGGTTCGTTGAACGACGCCAGCCACGCCTGGTCGACGACGCTGGTCTCCCCGTCCAACGTGCGCTGCTGGATGTAGCTCTGGACTTCCGCCGCGATCAGCTCCGCGGCTGCCTTCGACGGGTAGTCCGGCAGCCCGGCGAAAGCGTTCGAGTTCAACACGAAATCGCCCGGCTGGTACGTCACGCCGCCAGCGCTTACCTCGGCGTCCCCTACGTACCTGACGCCGATGATGAACTGTTCTCCGATACCACCGGCAAAGGCGATCTCCCGTTCGCGGTGCATCGTCGTCGCGGGGCCGAGCGTGTGGTTCACCGAGATCCCGCCCGGCGCGAACATCCAGTACTGCCACGGCGCCCCGCCCTGCTGGCGGTAGTACGAGCTGCGCGTCGTGCTCACGAACATCGAGCTCGTGTTCTTCTCCACGAACTCCACCAGCGAGACGTTGTGGCCGTCCGCTGCCCTGTTCCCCGGGTTCAACGGCGAGAAACCCGGTCGCCAGCCCTCTCCGCCGCTGCCGGGATCCCGCTTGTCGCTGAGGACCTGGTCGGGCGAACGCTTGTCGATGCGGTACACGAACATCGGCTCGTCGATCACCAGCGGCCGCGGCACGACATCCTCGACAGCGACGGGATCGACCGCGGCCGGCGGCTGGTTGCCCGTCCACGGGTGCCCCGAGAATCCGGTGATGCCGGGATCGACCGGGTGCATTTCCCCGATCCGCGTGCGGACCAGCCTGTCCGGTCCAGACCAGAAGTACTCGTCGCCGAATACCTCGCCCTTGACGCTGATGTCTTCTCGGACACCGACCGCGACGATCTCGACCGTGCCGTCCGGCCTGGCGGTGCGGAGCCACCGCCCGTCCGAGCTGTACTGCACGATCTGCCCGTTCCGCAGGCCCGGCGGACTCCACAGCTCCCAGGTCGCATAGGACAGGTGCACATTGCCAACGCGCCGGGGGCGGTTCTCGTCCAGCGTGATACCAGACCGGGCAGGGCCGGGGAATCCGCTTGCCACCACGCGAGTCCCCGGGTCGAAGACCTGGACGTCGCCGTAGACCAGATCGACCTGGCGCGTCGCCGTGACGTATGCCAGGCGCTGGAAGTAGTAGTTCCCGTTCTCCCCCCAGTGCTGGAAGACGAGCATCGCACGCCCACGGATCTCGCCGCGCCAGGTGCCGAGGTGGGCCGCACCCAGCCGGTCGACGAGCAGCACCTGATTTCCATTGCCGGCGCGCAAGAAGTAGCCGACCTGCACGTCGCCGCGGAAGATCGGCTCTCCATGTTGAGAGGTGAACGTGGTCGCGTCGACGTGCACCTCCGTGCCGTCGTTGAGCACGGTGTCGGGCAGGGCGAACGGGTCGTCCACGGATTGCACCACCGGGCTCGCCGCGCCGTCCAGCTGTTGCGCATGGTCCTGGCCAGGCGAGTGCTGCGACGTTTCCGGAACGTTCGCCCGACTCTCGGTGGCGACCTCCTCGAGCACGGTTCCATCGTCGTCGTTCGAAATCACCCGGAACCGGGTGCCTGCGGGGAAGCCGATCCCGCCGTCCGGCAGGAGCCGGGCCGAACTCCACCCCGCGCCGGCCGGAGGCCGGAACACCGCCGTGCCGGCAGCGTCGTTCGACGACGCGAAGACCGCGTCAGGCAGGACCATCTCCCTGCCGGGCCTCGCGAAGGCCAACCAGTCCATCGAACTGGTCGCACGGACGACCGGCACGCTCGCCGGAGCCGTCGGGAACCTGCGCAAGCCGTTGTTGGCCAACGCTTCGAGCAGCATCCTCGCGGCCTGGCGATGCGGGGACCGTGGTAGGGAGTTGAGGAAACCCTCCGAGTTCAGGACGCCGGAGGCCGCTTGGTGTGCCGCCAGGGCTTCCACCCTGGCTGGACCATCACCATCCAGGAGGTGGAACATGTTGTGCTCGAACAGGAACGGCATCGCCTCAAGAACCACGCCCGTGAGCTGGTCCTGGCTCCAACGACTCTGGTAGAAGTCGCTGTCGGCTTCCGTCGCGGTGAATCCCTCGACGACCCGCCTCGCTGCCGTCGCGGGGTCCTGCCAACCCGACATCCAGTTGACGGCCGAATCCAGCACGCCACCGAGGTTGGACAGCGCTTCGATGTCGACGTGCCGAAGCTGCTCGGCGTTCTCGATACCCGACTTCTTGAGGTACGGCTGCAGGCTGCCGGTGAACAGATTCAGATCGGCGAGATCATCGGCGCCGAACCGGTCATCCGACGCGAACGCCTGCACCAACGCGGTCAATGTCGCTTCGTCGAAGCCAGGAGTGCCGCGAAGCAGTTCCAGCTTCTGAGGGTCGACACCGGCAAGGGCCTGGTTCGGCACCTGCGACGCCGCATCGGTCGGCCCCGCCGGTGCGTCGGCTTCGACGGCCGGTTCGCTGCTCGGCTCTGCCGCGTCCTGCGGCGGCGCCTCGGCGTGCACCGACGCGCCGTCCGACGACGCGGAGCCTTCGTGGGGAGCATCAGCGTCTTCTGCGGTATTCGTGGAGGGCTGGCCGGAGTTCATGACCCACGTGGCGAGGCCGGTGAGGGAGCGGTCGGGTCCGGTGAGGTTCTCCGGAACGCCTCTGTCCGACAGGGTGGAGTCGACCAGCCGGGAACGAAGCACGTCCGTCCACGCGTCCCTGCGGTCCAGGCCCGCGGCCACCCTCTCCCGGACCGCCCGTTGAACTTCCGGCTCGGTGGCCAGCCTGGTCAGTTGCCCAGCGGGTACGCCCAGCTCCCGTGCGATCGACGCCCGGTTCGCGGCGAACTCGAACTCGCCCGGCCACGCGGCCGAGTCGTACGAACCAGCCCAGTTCGACGGGCCGGCCACGGCCTGCTGCTCGTCGGCCACCTCGGGATCAGACGGTGTCCCGCCTAGCAAACCGCGAGTCCGTCGAACACCGTGTTGGACCGCAAGATCATGCGCGAGTTGACGCGCGGCACCCTCGTCGCCGTCACTGTGCAGACTGTGCGCGACGAGAGCGGCGATGTCGTTGAGCAATTCCAACCGCGCGGCTTGCTCGCCGGTGGGCTCGCCGATGTACATCGGCCAGTCGCTCTCGCCATTGGTGATCGACCGGGCATTGGCGGTGACCTTGCGGTGTTCGTCCTCGCCGAGCTTGGCAAGGCTGTTACGAGCTTTGGCGACCTTCTCCCGCAGGCGCGCACGGGAATCTTCGTACGCGGTGATCAAGGACGCGTCGGCAGATGTGTCACGACTGCTTCGGTCTTCCGGCCCGGACTCGTAGCCGGACTCGGCGAGGCTCTCTCGGTCGGGCGACTGCGTCTCCCGACCGACGTCGTCCAGCACCAGATCGAGGGCGTCCACGGACGCCGCCGTACCGGGTAGCTCGTCCACCGGCCGTTGGGATTCGGCCTGCGCGTGCTGCGGGCTTTCCTGGTTCGTCTTGGACTTCGTCACGGGCGAGCCCGCGTGGGCCACCGCTTCGGTTTTCTCGGGGGCCTGGGTCGTCTGCGGCACCGGGGCCGACGGGGCCTTCGTCGTCGCGGTCACCTGGACGTCCGCAGGCCGGGCCGACCCGGTCTTGCCGGTCGCCGACGAGGAGGCGGTCGCGTCCTGCTGCTTCGCCTGTCCGCTCTGCGCGGGCTGCGTCGAGGACTGCGCAGACGCACCGGCCGGCGTGGTCGACGACGGGTTGGAACCCGCGTTCGCGTTTCCGGCGCCCGAAGTGGACGAACCGCCAGCGGCAGTCGTGGACGGCGTGCTGCCGGATTGCGGAGCCGTTCCTGTCGCTCCCGGCTGTTGCTGGGCAACGGCACCGGCACCAGCCTGGGAGCTGACCGGAAGTTGTTGTGCCGAGCCACCACTGACCGTAGATGGGTCGTCCGAAGTGGACTCCGAGTGAGCCGTGGAGCCGGCTCCCTGGTCTTGCCCGGTCGGCGACGTGTCACCGGGACCGTGGTCCTGCGACTGGCTTTGCGACTGCCCTGCGACGTCGGACTGCGGCTCGAAACCGGTGGTGGTCTGGTTCGCATTCGAACCGGACGGTCCGGCCTGCGAGTTGCTCGCCGAGGCCGACGCGTTCGTGTTCGTCGAACCGGTGTTCGTCGAAGCCGAGGCCTGGGAGGGGTTGCCGTTGTGCGCACCGGCGGATACCGGCGACGACGACGTCGAGTTTCCCCCGGCGGAGGACGAAACCTGTTGTCCGGTGGCGGGATTGGTGTTGCCGGGGTTCGTGTTCCCGTTGTTTCCGCCTGCCGGGACCGACGACTCGGGCGTGGATGCCGGCGGGTTCGATCCCGGCCCGGTTCCCGGTGCACTACCGGCACCGGGCGTCGTGCTCCCGCCGGCGCCGGATCCCGACCCGATCGACGACGCGTCGCCCCCCGGCCCTCCGGTCGTCCCGCCTCCGGCCGGCCCGTTCTTCTCGGCCAGGAAGGGGTTTTCGCCCTGCGGCGGCTTGAGGTTCCCGTGGATCCCGGCGCCGATGACGCTCCCCAGGTTCGAGGACAGCCCGGCGCTCATGCCTGCGGTGAACGAGAACCCGTTGGCCTGGAAGCCCTGGCCGATCGCCGCGCTGTAGACGCCCTCGGTGAGGAACTCGTGCAGGCCCTCCTCGATGACTTCGGCGAGGCCCTCGCCGAACTTGTGCGCCCACATGCCCTTCAGCGACATGCCGGCGTACTTTCCCACGCCGTGCGCGCCGAGGTCGCGGCCGACGTGGGTTTCCATGTGGTCGGTGATCTGGGCCGCCAGCTTGGCCAGCGGCGGGAGCTTCGGCAGTTCGGCGGCGTACTTCTTCGCCGCCGACTCCGCCGCGGCCCTGAGGATCTTCTTGTCGATGTCGTTGCCGAGCACCTTGACGAGGCCTTTGCTCAGCATGTTGCCCAGCAGTCCGCCCAGCGCGGACAGCGGCAGCGAGAGCAAGCCACCCATGGCGCCGACACCGACCGCCTGCACGGTGGCCTTGGTGTCCCACTGGTGCCGGCTGCCCTTGGCCATCTGGATGCCCTGCGCCACCGCGTCGATCGCCACCTGGAAGGCGATGCCGAAGAGCTGGGCCTGGAGGATGCGCAGGAGCAGCCGGCCCCAGAGCCGCTTCAGCAGGAACCGGACGATCGCGAACCGGGCCGCGAGCCAGGCCATGCTGCCGCCGAAGGTCGGCCCCGCCATGGCGATCGCCCAGGCCATCTCGACGAGCAGCTCGATCAGCGAGAGGATCGTGACGAGCTTGACGTACTCGGTCTGGACCGACATCTGCTGGAGGAAGTTCGCCGTGTCGTCGAATCCCTGCATCACGTCGTCGAGGTAGCCGGGCGACTCGACCAGTGGTGCCATCCGGTCGGCGAACCGCATCGCGGCCTTCCCGCGGAACTCGCTGCGGATCTTGGCGACGGCGCGAACGACCTCCGGACGGAGGTCGTTGCGCATCCGTCCGGACGCGTTGCGCCACGCCTGCGCGAGGACCAGCATCTGGTCCTCGTTGATCTGCGGCCACTTCTCGCCGGTCAGGACCAGGAAGAGGTTCCCGACCGCTTCGGGCACCATGATCGCCATTGACGGCTACTTCCTGCCGTGCGATTTCACTCCGTCGGTTGCGTTGGTGTTGGCGTCGTCGAACACCTTCGAGGTGTCGACGACTGCCTCGCCATCCGAATCGAGCGACATGCCCAGCATGCGGAGGAATTCGAGCCCGTCCTTCTCACTGGGCTTGTACTTGGACCTGAGCTCCTTGCTGATGTCGTCGCTGCCGCCGATCACCAGGTTCACGCACTGCAGGCTGAGGTCGGAGTGGATGGACCGGGCGAGCTCGGCGAGGTGCGAGAGGTCGACACCCCCCTTTCGCAACGCCTCGACATCGGCGGCGAAATCGTCTCCCTCAGCCATGTCCCTCACCGCCCTTCCGCTCATCGGGCAGGAGATCGTCCATCTCGCTCGCCTGACGCACCGCCTCGTCGAACATGCGGTCCAGGTCGAAATCTCCGCCCAGCACATCGGCGATTCCCGAACCGAAGCCGGTCGGCGCGAGCTGGGAGAACATCGCCAGCGCTTTCCCGGCCGAGCCCTCCTGGGCTTCCCGGACGAGCTCGACGATGCGGTTGGCCAGCTCGGCCGGTGCCAGGCTGCGGTAGCGGGTGCCGTCGAACTTCACGGCCGTCACCCGCTGCTGGTGATCCACCGTGACGGTGATCATCCGGTCCTTGCTGGTGGCCGAGGTGGTTTCCTTCTGGGCCTGCTCCTGGGCCTCGCGGATCTTGGCCTGCTGGGCGCGAAGTTCCGCCATTGCCGCTTCCATCTCGTTGAACAGCGGAGATGACACAACGAGCTCCTTCCCGATCGTCCTCAGTGGATGTTCCCGATCACGCCTGTCCGGACGCGGTCGCCTCCTGCGCGGTCTGCTCCTGCTCCGCGGGCGTGCGGGCCGGCTGGCGCGGGGGCCGAACGGGACCGGCGACGACCTGCTCGTCGAGCTCGTAGTCGGCTTCGTCGGGACGGCCGATCACGTCCCGGCAGGCGTCGGTGTCGGTGCCCCACACGTCTTCGTCCTCGGACAACCAGGTCTGGCGCTCCCGTTCCCGGTCTCCATTGCCCTGGCCGCCCATGCCGCCCATCATTCCGGGCATGAACGGCATGCCGCCCATGCCGGTGGAGCCGGCACCCATGGGCCCGTTCATCTGGAGCATGTTCGGCGGCACCGGCGGCAACGCCCCCGGCGTCCCGCCGCCGAGCCCGAACCCGAGGCCACCCGTTCCGCTTCCGCCGAAGGGGCTGGACCCGCCGCCCCGCGAGGTGCTGCCGTCACCGAAGCCGGAGGGAGCGAAGCCCTCGGGTTTGGTGATCGAATCGAAGTCGGCACCACTCCCGGCCGAGGATCCGCCGGACCCGATGCCGATGCCCGGGTCGAAGCCGGTGCCGGCCGGGGTTTTGACCCCGTCGAAGCCGGCGTCGATGCCGTCTTGTGCTGGGAGAGGTGTCTTGTCATGGCCCGGCAAGCCAACCGCCGGCGGCGTCCCCTTGTCCTTGTTGCCGCCGCCGGTGCCGGAGTTCCCGCCCGGCAGACCTGGGGGCACGATCGGCGGTGGCGCGACCCCGTCGGGGGCGCCGCCGGTGCCGTTTCCGAACTTGCCGCCGCCGTCCCCGCCGCCGGGCCCGTTGGTGGAGGAGTTCGGGTCGCCGAACGGATTCTTCCCACCGGAGTCACCGAGCGGGTTGTTCGTGCCGGAGTCGCCGAACGGGTTGTTGGTGCCGGAGTCGCCGCCGGGGTTTCCGGTCGGGTCGTTGGCGCCGGAATCGCCGAACGGGTTGTTCGCACCGGGATCCCCGCCCGGGCCGGTGCCACCGGGATTTCCGGTCGGCGGGTTCGGGTCGGTGCGCGGCGGGACCGCCTCGGGCATCTCCAGCTTCTGGATCGCCGACCTCGTGTAGTTGAACTTGTCCTCCAGGGTCTTCATCGCCGTGGAGGCCGCCAGGTCCAGCGCCTTGAGGTTGGTGTCCACGGCCGCGAAGATGGCCCGGTTCATCGCGTTCCACGGCGCGGCGGTGGTGAGGTTGCCCTGGATGGGCACGTTGTTGACGTTGGCGGTGAACTCGGCCAGGGACTGCGTGATGTACGAGATCATCTCGTCCGGGGTCTTGCCGTTCATCTTGTAGGTGCTCTGATCGCCGATGACAAGACCTTTGTCCTTCGTCAAGAACTCCCAGATCCGTTTCTCGTACTCGACGATCATGTTGTTCGGCAGGTAGAGCGAGTTGGCCCAGAAGGTCTGGTAGGCGTTCGTGAGAGCCGTGATGGTCTGCACGATCGTCTCCCTGAGCTCCTTCAGCGCTTGGGAAACCGCCACTCCCCGGTCCAGGGTGAGCTGATCGTGCAGGCCTTCCAGCCTGTCGGCGTTCTGGGCCATTCGCCGCTGGATGACCGACGCGGCCTTCCCGCTGAACCCGGAGTCCGTGGAATCGAGCTTGGTCGCCCAGGACCGGAAGTCCTGCCCCGACTCGCTCAGCCACTGCTCGTAGGACCGGATCAGGGTCTCCGCCTCCAGCAGCGTCCCCAGGTCGAGCAGGCCGCTCTTCTGCGACAGCAGGTTGTCGACGACGGTCTTGACCTCCTGGAGGCTCTGCTCCCAGGCGGCCTTGGCGCCGTCGTTGTCGTTGACCTGGTAGTAGATGCGGGCGAACGCCTGGTAGTACAGGTCGACGTTCGGGTCCGCGCGGTTGGAGGCGTTCTCCTTCAACTCCTTGCCGTCGTTGGATTTGGCGGCTTCCCCGCCCGCGCCGGCCGAGTCGTCCGGAGTGGTGTTGCCGCCGGAGCTGCCGCCGCCGGCGATCTGGAACCACTGCACGCCGGCAATCTTCGACCGCAGGTCGGTGCCCTTCCCGGTGAGGGCGAACAGCGCCTGGTGGAAGGTCCACTCGCTGGTCGGTCCCGACAGATCCGTCTTCTGGTCTTCGGGCATGGGGCGCCTCCTGCTTCCTCGGCTGTCGCGCCGTCAGATTGGCCGGTGGTTGAAGTGGTTGTTGTGGCGGGAAATTCGCCCCGCCACAACACCCCGGGACAGGTCGTCGTCGCTCAGGCGGTGGGCGGAGGGGCGCCGGTCCCGCCGGTCCCGCCGCCTCCGGTGCCGAACTCCGGGAATTCCGCGTTAAACTTGGACGCCTCGTAGCTGGCCAGGTCATCGGTTTCTTCGAAGACCCGCTGCGCCTTGACCAACGCCTTGCTGAAGGTGTGCCAGTCCTTGGCGAAGTTCCGGTTCATCTGCTCGCCGGACGCGCCGAGCTCCTTCAGGGAGTTGTTGAAGTTCTGGACCGCGATCCACGAGGGATTGCCGACCTTCACCCGGTTGCCGAGCTCCGGGTCCAGCCTGATCCCGCTGGACGCCTTCAGGAACTTCTCGCGCACCTCCACGTCCTTGCCGTCCACGAAGACGTTGAGCTGCCGGTAGGCGCCGCTGTCGAAGGTTACTGTCGTCTCATCGGCCATGATCTTCCTTTCCTGGAACGCCGATCCGGCGGGCGGTTGCGGTGCGGAGTTCGCCGGTCGCCGAGCCCCGCACCGCAGCCGTCCTGATCAGCTGGCGATGATGCGGGCGCCTTGGTCGTCGCCTGCCTGGAACACCTCCGCGGCGTGCATCGACGAGGTCTGGCCGCTGCTCAGCCGCGTGTTCATGTCCGTGTAGGACGCGTTCCAGCTCTTCTGGCGCTCCTCCCACAGCGGGAGCGCCTTGCCCTGCGTCGCCGTCTCCATGTTCTTGAGAACGCCGTTGAGGTCTCTGAGGATCGCGCCCATCTGCGAGACCGCGCCGCTGAGCTTGGCGTTGGCTTCCTCGTAGGGGCCGTGCTTCACCCTGAATTGGGTCATGGGTTCCTCCGTTTCGTCGGGACTCGGGATAGTGGCTAGAACTGGCTGCCGTTGACCACTTCGTTCGCCTGCTCCTGGGCCGAACGGCCCACCTTGAGCAGGCCCTGAACGTTGGTGTTGAGCGAGCCGAGCTGGTTCTGGATGTTGTTGAAGTCGGTCGACCAGGTCTCGAACTTGCTGACCAGGAGCCGGCCCGATTCGGACTGGTTGGCGTCGCCGAGTGCCAGGGCCTGCGCCTGCACCTGGGTGTTCAGGGACTTCATGTTCGTCAACGCCGTGTTGGTCGCGTTGATGATCTGGCTCAGCTGCGCCTCATCAAGGCCGTACTGACCGCCGGGTACCGTCATCGGTTTCTCCTCGTCATGTGTGGGAGTTGACTGCCTCTTCGGACGCCGACCGCTGGTCGGCGGCGGATCATGGTGCCGGTGGGGCACCACCACCTGCTGCGTTCTCCGGCGATAGCACCGGCCCGGTCGGCAGCAGCGAGAGCAGCTCCGCCGGGAGCGCAACGGCGTCGGAAACCCGGTAACCGAGCGCGGTCGCCGCTTTCTCGTTCGGCACCGGGAACTTCGCACCGGCATCGGTCACCAGGTAGAGCCCCATGCCCGGCGTGCCGGGTGCGGGCAGCGTGCGGGCGAGCATGCCCGCGCCGGGCTTGACCTCGATGCGGTCGGCGGTGAATTCGTCGCGCACCAGCCCCGGACCGCCGACGACGACGCCGTTGTCCACTGTGGCCTTCACCAGCGTCGTCCGGACATCTCCTGCGCCGGGCTCGGCCAGCACGCACGGGCCCTGGCCGTCCTCGAACGCCATCAGCGCCGGCGGCTCGTCCGGCAGGTTCGCCATGGTGTCGGGCGACGCGACCGCGGCGACGGCGGCCATCGCCGCCGGGGCGAGCTCGCGCGCCTTCCCCCCGGTCGCCACGCCGGGATTGCCCAGCGCCAAGGCGGCGGCGGTCTGGTTGACCTGCATGAGCCCGGAGCCGGTGAGGAGGTAGAAGGCGGGCCGGCGGCCCACCACGTCCACCTGGAACACCTGGCCGACCTTGGTCGGCTGACCCCCGAGCACCGGGCCGGGCGAGCCCAGCCCCGCGACCGGGACCGGCGCCAGATCCGGGCCCGCGGGGATCGCGTTGATCCAGGAGTCCCGGACGGGCAATGCCTTCAGGCCGTCGTATCCGAGCACGGCCGCGACCCAGGGTGCGGCCAGCCGCATCCGCGTGCCCCGCCACACCAGGTATTCACCACCGCCGGCCGAACGCACCAGCACGGCCTGGTCTTCGTCGGCCGCGACCACGTCGGCGGCCCCGCCGACGGTCACCTTCAGCACGGGGTGCGATGCGCCGGACGCGTCGCGCGTCGACGTCGCGCACGTCAGCCACGAGAGGTCGCGGCCCGGCGTGTTCGCGGGCAGCGCGTCCGGTGCGCCGACGATGCCGATCGGGGTGCCGCGCGGCACCCCGGCCAGCGACGAGCTCGGCGTCCGGGCCACCGTCATCTTCTCGCCCAGCAACAGCTTGGCGGACGCGAAGTTCTGCACGGGACGCAGGATTCCGTCGGCCAGGACGTACTGGCCGCCGGTCTCGTTCTCGACGATCAGCTTGCCCGGCTGGGTCCACGCGGTGGCGCCGCCCGGCTTGAGGATCCCGTACACCGCGAACCCGGCGACGATCAGGATCGCGACCATCAGCCCGATCACGAAGCCCAGCGGCGTCCGGCGCAGCGGCGGGCTGGGCGCGTCCGGTTCCGCGCTGACCAAAGCGGAAACCACGCGCGCGGTCATGAACGAATGCGCCTGGACCTGGTCACTCCGGGAGTGCACGGCGTCCTCCTTCCTCGCTGCCCGGGATCACGACGACCACGCGGCCCGCACCACGTCGTAGAGGTCGAGCGCGGCCAGCACGAGCGGCACGACGAGGATGGCCAGCGTCATGTGAGCCCAGTCGCCGGCGCGGCCCCAGTGCGGCAGCAACAGCCGGCCGGGCATCCGCCGGGCCGCCACCAGCAGCAGCCCGGCCACGACGATCAGGCCGTTCACGACGGCGATCCGCCACAGCGGCGGGACCAGCAGGCACATCGCGGCGACGACCATCGCCAGCCCGAAGATCCCCGGCACCAGCACGGCGACCCGCTGCCTGGCGCTCGAAAATTCGCGGGAGTGCAGCAGCAGCAGGAAAGATGCGACCGTGGCCAGCGTCGGCGACGCCCAGCCGGGCGTGCACGCCAGCACTGCCAGGCAGCCGATCACCACGACGCCGAGCCCGCGGCACAGCTCCGTGACGTTCTGGTCCGCCTGCGCGGTGCGCGCCATGATCTCGCGCCCCGGCTCCGGATCGATGCCCTTCTGGAACTGCTCGGCCGAGGTGGGCAGCGGCGGCACCTGCAATCCCGCCAGCCAGACCGACAGCCTCGGCACCCGAGTGCCGAGCAGCAGGGTCACGGCGAGCACGATCGCCGCCGCGCCCCCGACGGTGAGCACCCCGGTCATCGTCAGCAGCCCCACCGCCGCGGCCAGCACGGCAGCGAGGGCCGCGGCCAGGTACCCGGCGCTGAAACCGCCGCCCACCGCGAACCGGCCCAGGATCGCCGCCGCCGTGCACACTCCCGCCGAGGTCAGGCTCGGAGCCGTGAGCAGTCCCGGGGATTCGAACAACGGCCGGCCGAGCGCGGGCAGCGCCCAGCCGGCTTCTGCCGCGAAGGCCACCGCCGCCGCGAGCAGCACGAGCGCGATGGTCCGCTCACCCAGCGCCCGGGAGGCGAGGACGGCGCTGACCAGCAGGACGATGGAGGAGCAGCCCGCGGCGATCGCGACCCAGCTGCCGGTGCCCACCGTCGGCGTCAGCAGCAGAGCCAGGACCAGCGCGGAGCCCAGCAGCCAGGTGAACATCCGCCTGGTGGACTCCGGCCGCCAGGTGTCCCGGCGGTTGCTGCTGATCCCGGTGGCGACACCGTCGGCCAGGTCGTCGAAATCCGCCGGCGGGAGCTGATCGTTGCGTGGCCGCAGATAGAGGATGTCGCCGTCGTAGAGGCCGAGCGCGGCAGTCCCGAGGTCCTCCTGCAACGCGGGCTCGCCGAGCCGTTGCAGGACCCATCCGTCGTGCTCCAGCCCGGCGGTGCCCAGTCCAGAACCGAGATGCTCCAAGAACGTCGGCAGCAGATCGGCGATCGGGATGTGCACCGGAACGGCCAATTCCACTCGCGACGTCGGTCCTTGGATCGTCAACCGACACACCTCGCCCGCGGCGAGCGCAGGCTGAGCAGTCGTTCCCGTCATGTTCCTAATACGGACGGCGCTGCCCGGCGAGTTCAACCATTCTTCACGGACCGCGCCGCCCGGAGGGTTCACTTTTCTTCGCGGATCTGACAGACCCGACCGGCATCCCGCAGCCGTATGGATTACGAGGGTGTAGGTGAGGAAGGACTGATCGCTTTGAGTGTGACGCCATTTCGGCGACCGGCGCGGCAGAATCCACCGGAGACGCCCGGTGGGGAACTATCGCTGCAGGAGCCTCCCGTCATACCCGAGCAGGTCAGTGGCGGAATCGGCGGAATGCTGCTCTACCTGCCGATGGCGCTGGGCTCGGGCGCCATGATGCTGATGTTCATGGGCGACCGCGGTGGCATCGGCATCGTCGTGGTCGCGCTCATGGCGGTGAGCATGCTGGCCATGGGTTTCGGGCAGCTCGGCCGGTCCGTCGGCGAGCGCAAGCGGCGGCTGCGCGGCGAACGCCGCGACTACATGCGCTATCTCGGGCAGGTCCGCAAGCAGGTGCGCACGGTGGCCGCCGAGCAGCGCAAGGCACTGGCCTGGCGGCATCCCGACCCGGCGGGGTTGTGGTCGGTGGCGATGAGCGCGCGCTTGTGGGAGCGTCGCGTTTCGCACGCCGACTTCGCCGAGATCCGCATCGGGCTGTCCGGGCAGCGGCTGGCCATGCAGATCACCCCGGTGCAGTCCAAGCCTGTGGAGGACCTGGAACCGCTGTCGGCACGCGCACTTCGCCGCTTCATCCGCGCATACACCACAGTGGACGATCTGCCGACCGCGTTGTTCCTGCGCGGATTCGCGCAGGTGCAGATGCGCGGCGACGGCGAAGCCGCGCGCGAGCTGACCCGCGCGATGATCGCCCAGCTGGTCACCTTCCACTCCCCCGACGATCTGCGCGTCGCGGTGTGTGCGAGCCCCGACCGGGCGGAGGAATGGGACTGGGTGAAGTGGCTGCCGCACGCCCAGCACGGCAGCGAGCAGGACGGCGCCGGCCAGGTTCGCATGCTCACCGATTCGATCGCGGCGCTGGAGGTGTTGCTGGGCGCCGAGCTCAACGATCGCGGCCGGTTCGAGGCCGGCGCGAGCCCGACCAGGGACGAACCGTTCGTGGTGATCGTCCTCGACGGCGTCACCGCGCCCACCGAGTCCCGCCTGGCCGGCGCCGGCTACCGCAACGCCACGGTGCTCAACCTGGACATGGCGGGACCTGCCCAGCGCACGACCCTCCGACTGGAGATCGCCGGGGACCGGCTGGAGATGATCCGGCTCAACCGCTCGGGCGCCGAAGTCCGCACCGAGCTGGGCCGCCCGGACGGCCTGTCCGTCCGCAAGGCCGAAGCACTCGCCCGCACCCTCGCGCCCTTCCGGCTCAGCGCCACCAACGACATCGTCGAGCCGATGGTCACCGACTTCGACCTCGGCGCGCTGCTGGAAGTCGGCGAGATGGACCAGCTCGACGCGGCGAAGGTCTGGGCCCGCATGTCGGCGTCGGACCGGCTGCGGGTGCCGATCGGGATCGCCGAGAACGGCACCAGGATCGAGCTGGACATCAAAGAATCCGCGCAGGGCGGCATGGGCCCGCACGGCCTGCTGATCGGCGCCACCGGTTCCGGCAAGAGCGAACTGCTGCGCACCCTCGTGGTCGCGCTGGCGATCACGCACTCCTCGGAGATCCTCAACTTCGTGCTGGTGGACTTCAAGGGTGGCGCGACGTTCCTGGGCCTGGACGGCCTGCCGCACACCTCGGCGGTGATCACCAACCTGGCCGATGAGGCGCCACTGGTCACGCGCATGCAGGACGCCCTGCAGGGCGAGATGGTGCGGCGCCAGGAACTGCTGCGCAGCGCTGGGAACTACAGCTCGCTGCTGGACTACGAGAAGGCCCGCGCCGCAGGCGCGCCGCTGGCCCCGTTGCCGAGCCTGTTCCTGGTGGTCGACGAGTTCAGCGAGCTGCTCGCCTCCCACCCGGACTTCTCCGAGCTGTTCGTGATGATCGGGCGGCTCGGCCGCTCCCTCGGCGTGCACCTGCTGCTGGCCAGCCAGCGCATCGACGACGGCCGCATGCACAAGCTGGAGAGCCACCTCTCCTACCGCATCGGCCTGCGCACCTTCTCGGCCATGGAAAGCCGCTCGGTGATCGGCGTTCCCGACGCCTACCAGCTGCCCAGCGCACCGGG
The DNA here is from genome assembly GCF_053605825.1 of Saccharopolyspora sp. NPDC003752. Classification (NCBI taxonomy): domain Bacteria; kingdom Bacillati; phylum Actinomycetota; class Actinomycetes; order Pseudonocardiales; family Pseudonocardiaceae; genus Saccharopolyspora; species Saccharopolyspora sp. NPDC003752. The sequence goes on from NZ_JBSGJZ010000012.1 coordinate 120,594, forward strand.
CAACGGCTACCTGCGCTCCGACGTCGCCACGCTGTCGCGGTTCAAGGCGGCCTACGTCTCCGCCCCGTTCAAGCGGCGCACCGCCGAGCAGCGCCAGGCCGAGATCTCCCGGCAGGTGGTGCCGTTCGGGGCCGAGCGGCTGCCCGAGGTCCGCGAGGAGGAGCCGGCGATGCCGGTGGTCGAGGACACCGCGGTCGCCGAGGAGAACACCGAGACGTTGCTTCAGGTCGCGGTCAGCCGGCTGCGCGACCAGGGACCGCCCGCGCACCAGGTGTGGCTGCCACCGCTGACCGAACCGCCCACGTTGGACGAGCTCCTCCCGCCACTGGTCCCCGACCCCGATTCCGGCCTGACCTCGGCCGGCTGGCGTGGCCGCGGCAACCTGGCCGTGCCGGTCGGCGTGATCGACAAACCGTTCGAGCAGGCCCGCGACCTGTACGTGGCGGATCTTTCGGGCGTCGGCGGGCACGTCGGCATCGCGGGCGGGCCCCAGTCCGGCAAGAGCACGCTGCTCCGGACGCTGATCGCCGGGCTCGCCCTCACCCACACGCCGTCGGAGGTCCAGTTCTACTGCTTGGACTTCGGTGGCGGAACGCTGCAGACGCTCACCGAGCTGCCTCACGTCGGCGGCATCGCCGGGCGGATGGACGCCGAGCGCGTCAGCCGCACCGTGGCAGAGGTGCAGGGCGTCCTGGCCCAGCGGGAGCAGCTGTTCTCCCGCTACGGCGTGGAAAGCATGGCCGAGTACCGGTCGATGCGCCGCCAGGGCAAGATCACCGAGGACCCCTTCGGCGACGTCTTCCTGGTCGTGGACAACTGGGGCACGCTGCGCGCCGACTTCGAGCAGCACGACCACACGATCCGGCAGCTGGCCTCGCGCGGTCTCACCTACGGCGTGCACCTCATGCTGACCACCAACCGGTGGGCGGACATCCACAGCGGACTGCGCGACCAGCTCGGCACCCGGCTGGAGCTGCGGCTGGGCGACTCGATCGACTCGGTGATCGACATGCGCGCGGCGGCCGGGGTGCCCCGCAACCCGGGGCGCGGCCTGACCATGGACAAGCTGCACTTCCTCGGCGCGATCCCGCGCATCGACGGCCGGCGCCGGGTCGACGACCTCGCCCAGGGCGCGCGCTCGCTCGGCGATGCGGTCGCCGACAACTGGGACGGCCCGCGCGCGCCCGGGGTGCGGATGCTTCCTGCCGTCCTGCCCGCCGCCGAGTTGCCCGCCCCGCAGGGGCGGCTGCGGGTGGCGCTGGGCCTGGGCGAGTCGGACCTGCAGCCCGTCTGGCACGACTTCAACCAGCAGCCGCACCTCACGGTGCTCGGCGACACCGCCAGCGGGAAGACCGCGGTGCTGCGGCTGATCGCCGACGCGATCCCGAAGCAGTACGCGCCCGGCGAGGCGGAGCTGATCCTGGTCGATTCGCGCCGGGTGCTGCTGGACGCGGTGCCCGACTCCTACCGCCGCGGTTTCGCCTTCTCCGCCTCGGCCGCGGAGGAGCTGATCGGCAAGGCCGCCGCGGAACTCCGGGAGCGCCTGCCCGGCGCGGACATCACGCCGCAGCAGCTGCAGCGGCGCGACTGGTGGTCGGGGCCGGAGGTGTTCATCTTCGTCGACGACTACGACCTGCTGGCCTCCGGCATGGGTGGACCGCTGGACTCGCTGCTGGACCTGCTCCCGCAGGCCGCCGACATCGGGCTGCACGTCATCCTGACCCGCAGCGCGGCCGGTTCGGCCCGGCTGTCGATGGACTCGGTGGTGCGGCGCATGCAGGAGTCCAACACGCCGGACCTGGCGCTGTCCTGCCCACCGACGGAAATGCCACTGCTCAACGGAATGCGCCCGCAGCAGTTGCCAGCCGGACGCGCGCACCTGGTGACCCGCCGGAACGCGACGCTGATGCAGACCGGCTGGCTGGAACCTCGCGGTGCGGCGGCCGAGGCCGGGAGCCGGGCATGAGGGGCAACGCCGCGGCAGCGGTGACGGTGCTCGCGTGGGCCGGGTTCACCGGGATCGCGCCGCCGCTGGCCGCGGAACAGCAGTGCGCGGCGCCCGCCGACGAGGTGAGCGAGGCCCGCGGGTGGGCGCTGCAGCGGCTCGCGCCGGACCGGGTGTGGGGCTTGACCCGGGGTGACTCGGTGCAGGTCGCGGTCGTGGGCACCGGGGTGAGCGCCGCAAGCCCCGCGCTGGCCGGCGCGGTTCTGCGCGGTGCGGACCTGACCGGTGGCGGCGCTGCCGATGACGACTGCTCCGGCCGCGACACCTTCGTCGCCGGGGTGATCGCGGCCCGGCAGCTGCCCGGAACCGGGTTCACCGGGGTCGCGCCGGGAGCCCGGATCTTCCCGGTCCGGGTGACCAACGATCCGTCGAAGGTCGACCCGGGCAAGCTGGCCGCCGGCATCCGGCTCGCCGCCGACTCCGGCGCACGGGTGATCGCGATCTCGGTGGCCACCCCCGCCGCGACGCCGGACCTGCGGGCGGCCGTGACGTATGCCGGATCCCGGGACGTCCTGGTCGTCGCCGCATCCGATGTGGACGTCGACGAGGAGGCGGTCCCGTACCCGGCCGGCTTCCCGGAATCCCTGCCTGTCGTGGGCGTCGGCGAGAACGGGTCCGCGGCCGACTCAGCGGCCCGCCCAACGCTCGTAGCGCCTGGCAGCCAAGTCGTGAGCATCGCGCCGCGCGGCTCGGGGAACGTCACCGCCACGGGCGGCGGCATCGCGGTCGGGTTCGTCGCAGGTGCTGCAGCGCTGGTGCGCGACTACTACCCGGGCCTCACCGCCGCCCAGGTCCGCCACCGGCTGGAGACGACCGCCGACCACCCGTCGACGGCGCTGCCCGACCCGCAACGCGGCTTCGGCGTGGTCGCCCCCCTCGCCGCGGTCACGACGGTGCTGCCCGCGGAATCGGGAGACCGGGCGATGCCCGCCCAGGCACCGCGGCTGCGGCTCACGCCGGCTCCGGCGGACGATCCGCTTCCGGTCACCGTGGCACTTTTGGTGACCGGCGTCGTGGGGGGCGCGGCGCTGCTCGGCGCGATCGCGGCGGCGCTGGCCCAGCGCGCCCGCCGGCGGGGATGGCGCTCGGCGTGGTCCCCGTCCGAGAAGGGGTGAACGCACCGGGCCCCGAGAGGTGGCGGTGCCGCCGGCGCGTGACTCCACCCAACGCCCGAAGGGAGCATGTGGACCGCGCGAATGGGCCGTTGCCGGAAGGGTGCCGCCTTCCCTTCCCAAAAGTGCCTTGACTCAAGACGATTCGTTGACCCCCGTCAACCGGCCGACCCAACCTTGTCGCGTCCGGACGACCTCCCGCCCGGGCAGGTCCGGTGCTCGCCGCGTCTGGTTCCCCCACCAGGCGCCGACCCGGGAGATCGACAGGGGCAGTGGTGATGGCGTCGGGACGTGCAGCGCCGGAGATCTTCGGCCGGGAGGCCGAACTGCAGCGGCTTCGCGAGCTGGTCGGTGACGTCGCGGCCAAGCGCGGCAGCACGGTCTGGCTCGAAGGCGGGTCCGGTATCGGCAAGACAGCGCTGCTGTCCAGGCTCACCGACGAGGCCGAGCGGCTCGGCTGCCAGGTGTTCCACTCGTCCGCCGATCGGCTCGCCCACCGATTCCCGCTGCGGGTGGCGCTGGATTGCCTCGACATCAACGCGCGGGCCGCCGACGCCACCTACCGCGACATCTGCTCCCGGCTGCACGCCGACGATCAGCTGGACCGCGTCGATCCGCTGCCCGCGGTCGTCGAGCGGCTGGTCGGCATCGTCGAGCACGCTTGCGCCGAAACCCCGGTAGTCATGGTCATCGACGACATCCACTGGGCCGACGAGGCCAGCATGCTGGTGTGGCACCAGCTCAACCGCCTTGTCGACGAGCTGCCGCTGCTGATGGTCGCCGCCGCCAGGCCGTTGCGGTCGCGGATCGATCTCGGATCGCTGCAGCAGGAGTGTCGCGCGGGGGCCACCCTGATCCCGCTACCACCGCTGGATTCGGAGGCCGTCACGCGGCTGGCGGGCCATCTGACCGGCACCGCTGAAATCGGCCCGGCGATGCGCCGCACACTGGAACGCGCCGGGGGCAACCCGCTCTACGTGCGTGAGCTGGTCGATTCCCTGAGCCGCGAAGGCCACGTCGCCAAGCGGGACGGCGGCCGGGTCGCCGACCTGCCTGCGGAGGTCGCTGAACCCCCGCTGCCGCGCTCCCTCGCGGAGTCCCTCACGTCGCGGTTGAGCTTCGTCAACACCGACACCATCGGCCTGCTGCGCATGGCGGCGCTGCTCGGCCAAACCTTCTCCGTCACAGACCTCCGCAAGGTTTCCGAGCGTCCCGTGGTGGCCCTGGCGGGCGCTATGGAAGAGGCGCTGGCCGCGGGGTTGCTGGTCGAGTCCGGCTCCCGGCTCGCGTTCCAGCACGGACTGATCCGCCACGCGCTCTGCGAGACGACACCGACCGCCCTCCGGATCGCTCTGCACAACCAGGCCGCGCGCGCCCTGGCCGAGTCGGGCGCACCGATCGAACGCGTCGGCGAGCAGCTGCGTGCCTCGCTGGCGATCGACGACACCGAACTCGACGACGGGTTCCTGGACTGGCTGGCGCACAACGGCCGGATGCTGGCCTACCGGGCCCCGGAGAGCGCAACCGAGCTCTTGAGCACCGCGCTCAGCCTGTTGCCGACCGGCGACGCCCGGCGCGGAGCGCTGCAAGCGGCCAAGGCTCGCACCCTGGTCGTACTCGGCCGGCCCGAACAGGCGCAGGCCCTGTGCGAACGGGTGCTGTCCGAAACCCGCGACCGGTGCCTGGCTTCGGAGATGAGCTGGTACCTCGCGTGGTCGCTGGCCGTTCGCGGCCTCGACGAACAGGCTGCGGAGGTGGTGGAGCGCGCGCTGCGCACCCCCGGGTTCGAGCGGCCGTGGCTCGCCCGCATGCACGCCATGCTCGGCCAGGTGATGCTCGTACGCGGCGAGTTCGAGAGCGCGAATTCCGCCGTGGAGCAGGCTCTTTCGGAAGCTCGCCCGATCCACGACGGCTTCGCGCTCGGGCTCGCCCTGCACGTCCGGGCCGCGGCTCTGGCCCGGCAGTGCGACCTCGCCGGCGCCGTGGACTGCTACGACCAGGCCCGCGCCGAGCTCGGCGATGCGCCCGAGAACACCGATCTGCGGCTGCTGGTGCTGGGAAACCGGATGGTCCTGCTGTTCGGGCTGGGCCGGGCCGAGGAGGCCGAGATCGCACTGCACGAAATGCTGGCCATCGCCGAACGCGCCGCGACACCGACGCAGTTGGCTTCGGTCCGGCTGTCGGCGGCCAACCACTACTACACCACCGGCCGCTGGGACGACGCCGTCGCCGAGCTGGACGCCGTCGTGGAGCTGGCCGACCGGATGCCCCGGCAGAACCGCCGATGGCTGCACGGCCTTTCCGCGCTCATCGCCGGGCACCGCGAGGATGCGGAGACCTTAGGGCGCAAGCTCGCCGGCGTCGACGACCCCGGACCGGAATCCCTGGAGGGCGCCGAATTCCTGTTGCTCGGCAGAGGAATGCAGGCCGAGATGGAGAACGCCCCGCAACGGGCGGTGGCGCTGCTGACCGAGGTGCTGTTGCGCGGCGAGCGGTTCGGCACCCGCTACCTCTGGCTGCCGCTGCTGGTGCGGCTCGCGATGAGCACGGGCGACACCGCCGCCGGAACCCGCGCCGCGCAGGCGTGCGAAGACGACGCCGCGGTCGGGGCGGTGCCGAACATCGTGGCTGCCGCACAGCACTGCCGGGGCCTGCTCGACCGGGAACCGGCGGCAGTGCGGGCCGCGGCCGAGCTCTACCGCACGATCAACCAGCCGCCCAGGCACGCCCAGGCGTTGGAAGACCTTGCCGTGTTGCTGGCAGAACGTGGCCAGATATCGGCCGCCCGAGCCGAGTACGCGCGGGCCGTCGAGATCTACACCGAACTGGGCGCGAGCTGGGACCTCCGCCGCGCAGATGCCCGCCTGCGTCCGCACGGCGTGCGCCGGGCGCGCGGCCGTCGGCCACGCGCTACCACCGGCTGGGATTCGCTCACCCCGACCGAGCGGAAGGTCGCCCGGCTCGTCGCCGATGGGCTGGCCAATCCCGACATCGCGGCGACGTTGTTCTCCTCCCGCCGGACCATCGAGGTGCACGTCTCCCACATCCTGGCCAAGCTCGGCGTCCGCTCGCGGGTCGAGGTCGCCGTCATCGCCATGCGCAATGCCACGAACGCTTCCCTCGACGGCAACGAATTGGCATCCAAATGAATCACCGGGATCCGGTTTCATATCTTGGCAGGATATTTACCCGGAATTCACCGAAATCAACCCGCCGCCGACGACCCGGCCGCCGGGCTCGCGAATGTTGAACAAGAACATTTTTCGGACGGATTGGCGGCCACCGGCACGGCAACGCCGCCTGTTCGACATCGAAAATCGCGCGGAAAACCGAAAATATACGTGATCTCCCCGATTTCACGTACGCGCGAATCCAGCAGGATCGTTCCCAAATCCAGCAGTCCCCGCATTAGCTCCGCGCCACTCCTTCACCAGGACTTTCCAGCCGGATCAGGGGCAGAAGATCGAATGAAGACGGACTCATGACCAGACTCCGAGCTGTTCCGAACGAAATCGCGTGCGACCGGGCGAGCGACGAAACCGCCCCGCGCCGCGCGACCGCCGACGATGCGGAGACCACGCTGAAGAATCTGTACGACGACTACTACCCGAGACTGTTGTCGTACGTCACGCAAATCCTCTCCGACCAGCACCACGCCGAAGACGTCGTGCAGGAAACGATGCTGCGCGCCTGGCAGTACGCCGACCAGTTCACGCCCGAACGCGGCACGGTGTGGGGCTGGCTGACCCGGGTCGCCCACAACATCGCGATCGACCGGATCCGGGCCCGGCGTGCGCGCCCCGCTGAGGTGGACGAGGCGGCCGCGGAAACGTCGTACGACCACAACACCGATCACTCCGACGACGTGATCGACGCGATGTTCGTCGCGGGCATGGTGAACAAGCTGGTTCCCGCGCACCGGTCGGTGCTCTACGCGGTTTACTTCGCCGACCGCACGGCCTCGGGCGCGGCGGGTACGCTCGGCATTCCGGTCGGCACCGTCAAGTCGCGCCTGCACCACGCGCTGCGCAACCTCAAGCGCGCGATGGAACACCAGCGGACAGAACGGGTTGCCGGCAACGCATTCCTGAGCCCACTCGACGCGAGGCCGATCGCCTCGTGACGGCGCGCCCCGCCACGAAATACCATGCGGCTAGGGGTTCCTTCGGCCGTGCTGCGATACCTGACCGCCCGCGGACGCACTGCACGGTCATCTCGCGACCGGAGACCTTCTGCCTGCCGCGCACGAACAAGCGCAATGGCCGCCGAGGTTCACCAGACTCGTCCAGAATGGACGGATCTGGTGAACCTCGCGCGTAGTCTCCGTGGACGGCGCCGTCGCGGAGTCGGCCACCGGCTGTGGGACGCAATTGACGACGTGCGATCGTCGATGCGCGACGGCGATCGGACCCCGGTCGGTCTGCCCAGCCGAATCCGGGCCGCGGTGGCCCGCAGGCGGATCCGCACCACGCTCACCTTCGAATCGCCCCAGCTCAGGCACGCGCTGCGCTACGCGCTCGGGATGCCCCCGGGTCGGGCTGCGTGGCGTTTTCGAGCTCGACCATCGCCACCCATTCCCTGCGGGTCGGGATGCGGGCCGTCGGGCCCTCTTCCGCGATGTGGGTGCGCAGGTCCGGTGGTAGCGCGATGCCGTGCTTCTCCAGGTAGAACGTCGTCAGGTCGGACCAGATCCAGGCGCCGTCGGTGCGCAGCGTGATCGGGACGACCGGTTCTTCGTCGTCCGCCAGCAGATCCGGCACCAGGGTGTCGTCGTCCGTCAGCGGTTCGCCCGAGTTGAGGTAGGCGATCTGCGCGTCGCGGTCCGGGCCGGCCGGTTCGCGCTCCACGCTCTCCTCGTCGAAGCGGGCCAGCTCGATCGTTGGCGGCGGGCCGAACGAGTGGATCTCCCGGCCCTCCACCAACGCCGTCGCGTGGTAGTGGAAGTCCAGCCGGCTCTCCGGCCGGAACACCTCGACCTGCGGGCTGGCCAGCCCCGCGTCCCACAGCCGGTCCGCGAGTTCCGCCGCCAGTACGTGCGGCTCCGCCCCCGCTTGGGTTTCCACCAGGTGCACCAGCCGGGCGGCGCGCATCTCCCCGCTTTCGGGGAGGCGCCATGCCTGCCACGCGGTGTGCTTCCCTGGCTGCGAATCCAGGTACTTGCCGACGATGTCCGCGCACGCCACCGAGAAGTCGTCTGCGTCGGCGCGGAACTCCCACAGCAGCACCGGCATGTCCACGGCGTCTTCGAGCGAGGCGACCAGCTCGGCGGTGGCCGGGTCCACGCCGCGGAGCAGGACCTCGCGGGAATCCGCCGGCAACGGCTCGTTTCGTTCCAGGGAGACTTGGGCGATCAACCGCGCCGCGTGCGACCACTGCCCGGCGGCCAGCCAGCGCCGCGTCTGCCACACCACGTCGTCGGGAAGCACCGGCGCGCACCGGAGCAACAGCTCGTGCCGCGCCTGGTCCTGCTCACCCATCCCGCACCTTCTGCCGAAGAACCACGTTGCCCCGCCGAGACTTTCCGAGATCGGACGGGCAGGTAACCGATATTGGAATGCCACCCGCCCCGTAGCTTCCCGGAGCGATATTTCACTGGTCACTCCCGGCGTGAGCCTTTTGTACCACTAAAGCTGTTTTTGAAGTGTTGTGGCTGGGGTTCCGTTGCATCGTGCCTGGCTAGGAGTCAAGCCAGGCGGAGGAGATGGGGCTTTGACCGTGATGGCGGGGTGCCGGTGGCGACCTGTGATTCCATGCGTCTGATTTGGGTTAGATCGCCGTTGTATGCTTCAACCACCGTGCGGAGGATGCTGCAGTCTTCGCTTGACATTGTTCGCTGCTTGGCTGCTGCGATGGAGGCCATTGCTTCCGCCGCGGGCAAGTGTCTTCCGTCAGCCAGGTAGGCGGCGATCTTGCGCGCCTGAACGTCGTCGAGGGCCGAACCCATGTGGAAGAACACCCGGTCAAGGGCGTCGGTGAAACGATGTGGGTGGTCGGGGGCGATAATTCCATGGCCGATGACAGTCATGTCTGCCTCCTTGAATGATCGGCATGCCCGAGGGAATAGTTGATCAATTACTGCTTCGGCATCGCGCCGGTTGAGACCGTTGGAACGCTGCGAGTGGGTGAACGCCGTGTAGGCGTCCAGGGTAGGTCGACTGAGCCACCCTCTCCACAGCTGGTGGTCCGGATTGCCCTCGGAGTGCGGGAATTCATTCCCGATCTGACAGACCAGGAACCCGGGTCGGCGATCGTGCGCGGGTGTCCGCTACCGTGGGCGGGGCAGAGGGTTCTGATCTCTGCAGGCTGCGCCAGGGCGTCCGGATCATTCCTGCAGCTGGGTCTCTGTCGGGCTTCGGGGCAGTAGTTAGACCGCTGCTGTTCGGTCAGCGCGCAGTGCGCCTCCTCGCCATCGAGGAAGTCGCGGACGTTGTTATTCACCGTGGGGCGGCGGTCCACGTGCTCAGTTGACCGGGGCGCCCGAACTAGCGGTGCGTCGGGAACCCTGGTTTCCGGGATCCGGTCGCGGAGGTGCCTGTACCGCGGGTGAGGCTTGGTCGTGGCGATCAGAGTCAGATCGGCACTGGGGGCGCGTGAGGGCGTGACCCGTACTGTCCAGCACGTCGAACCGGTTTGCCCTGTGATTTACCGGCTTTCGCTGGTCAATGTCTCTTGTGGACCTCACGGGCGGTGTCGTGGAAGAGTGTTTCGACGAGGGTTTTCGACGGGAAGGATTCGACATGACGGCGCCAGGAAATGACCGGCCTGATGACCAGCCCGCCGGCGAGGATCGGTTGGTGTTCCTGATCGACCCTGCCTGGCAGGCGCAGCCCGCGGATGGCTCCGAGAACGCGGCGAGTGCGCGGGAAGACGTCGCCGGCGATGCGGAGGGCGAGACGCCCACCGGCGCGGCCGAGCGGGCGGTCCAGGCCCCGCCGCTCCAGGTGGTCGTCGGTGGTTGGCTGGTGGCTGCGGACGGCACGGTCGGGAGGTTCCGCGCGAACCCCGACTACCGGCCGTCACTGCCGGGGTCGCCGACCGACCCAGTGGACGCGACGCTCCAGCTCCTGGCGCGCGGCGAGGTGGACTCGGATGGGTTGTTCGCTGTGCTGAAGGAGAGCGTGTTCGACGTGGCCCTCGACGCCGATGGGCGCCCCGTCATCGCGCCGTCCCCGGATGACGTGCCGTCGCTGCTGGTGTCCACCGCGCCCGCGCAGCGGTTCCGGGTGCACGCCGACGGCTGGCGTGCCGAGGTCACCGCGGTGGAGCTGAGCGATCTGCTCCAGGAGTACCAGGTGGACGTGCTTTTCAACCCCGGTGGGCCCGCGTCGGTCCGGCTGATCCGCGACATGTTCACCGAGTACGTGACGGCGGAGTGACTCGCCTGCGATCGTGATCAGCACCCGCCTCGTACGCGGCTCACGGCATCATCGCGCATCGCCGCCACCGGCAACGAATCGCTCATCCGCCCCGAATGGTCCGCAGCGACTTCAGCGACGACGAGGCGTGGCAGGCCATGCCGAGCGAGATGCAGGGTCCGGCCCTGAGAGGACGGGTTCACGGCCGAGTACCTGATCGCGGAGGACCCCGCCTACTCCGGTCTCACGAAGGAGCAGATCTTCGAGCTGACCGGCGCCGAGCACGTCGCCGAAGCGGGGCCAATGTGGACGCCTTCGCCTGCCGGAACGAGGGCGACCCCGGGCTCGCAGAGTCCTCGCGGCGTCACGATGGAAATGGTGGTCTGGCTGGGCCTGCTCGCACGGCGTACCGCGGCCAAGGAGCCGTACTCGTTTGCGGCTGGTGACAGCTTCCTTACCAACACCCCAACGACGCCTGACCAGGCACTACCCGGCCACTTCACAGGTTTCTCCTGTACCCCGGCGGTCCCTCTACCTGGCGAGCTTCAGCCAGCCACGGTCGGTGCCGATGTCGAAGGCATGATTCTGAACTTGTCCCAGGGCCGACGGCGGAAGTCGCCGCTCGTGGCGAAAGATCAGAAGATGGAGCGGCTGGTAGACACCCGGAGGTACCGATGAAGGCAATCGTCGCGACGGATCAGGCCGCGGAAGCAGCCGGGATCACACTCGCGGAGCGGCCTGAGCCGACGCCGGCGATCAACGACGTCGTCGTTGAAGTCCAAGCGTCGGGCTTCGTCCCCGCAGAGTGGGAGTGGCCCTCGACGTGGGTCGATCGCTCCGGTCACGATCGAGCCCAGGCGATCATCGGCCACGAGTTCGCCGGAGTGGTCACCTCCCTCGGCTACGGCACGACGGGACTCTCGCTGGGACAGCGGGTGTTCGGGATCACGGACTGGCACCGCGATGGAACCCTGGCCGAGTACACGGCCGTGGAGGCGCGCAACCTTGCGCCGCTGCCGGGAAACGTCGACTTCACGGTGGGTGCGAGCCTGCCGATCTCCGGCCTGACCGCATGGCAAGGCCTGTTCCAGCACGGTCGTCTTCAGGCGGGGCAGAGCGTCCTCGCACACGGCGCCGCCGGCGCGGTCGGATCTGTGGTGACGCAGCTCGCCCGGGAGTTCGGCGCCTACGTCATCGGTACCGGCCGGGCGGCGGACCGCCAGGCGGCGCTCGACTTCGGCGCGAACGAGTTCCTCGACCTCGACGACGACGATCTCGAAGGCATCGGCGGGGTCGACCTGGTCTTCGATGTCATCGGCGGTGACATCCAAAGGCGCTCGGCGAGCATCATCCGGCCTGGCGGGACGCTGGTGTCGGTGGTCGGGCCTGCTGAGGCTCGCCCTGTCGACGGCCTCGCGGTCGACTTCGTCGTCGAGTCCGTTCCGAGTCAGCTGGTGGAGATCGTCGACCGGGTTCGGGACGGGCGCCTTCGCACGCACATCGGAACCGTCGCGACCCTCGACGACGCCGTCCCTGCGCTCAACCCGACCGAGCGGCGCAAGGGCAAGACCGTCATTCGCGTGCGCCCCTGAGCGCCCTGGAATAGGCCAACAGCGCCGTCATGCCGACTGGTCAGCTACTACCCGCCGGGGGCCGTGAGCAGCCGGGACAGCACGCCGCCGGCGCGCATCCACTCCTCTTCGGTCTCGGTGTCGACACGAGCGAGCGCGGCCTCCTCGAACACTCTCCGCCCGCCCCGCCGGATGACCACGGTCAGCGCCGCATTGACGAGCGGACCGGGTTCCAGGCCGAGGACGTCGAACTCCTCGGCGCCGTCCACTTCGAATCCGCTCAGCGACGGGCATTCGACAGGAAGCACGCCCAGCGCGACGAGGTTCGTGCGATGAATGCGTTCGAAGCTGGCCGCGAGCACCGCTTGAACCCCGAGCAGCCGGGTCACCTTCGCGGCCCAGTCGCGGGCTGAACCGGCACCGTAGGACCGGCCGGCGACTACGACCACGGGAGTGCCGCGCCGCTCGTAGGCAGCGGCCGCCACGTGGACGGGCATCACCTCGCCGTCGGGTAGCAGACGGGTCCAGCCACCGCCGCGGCCCTCCACCAGCTTGTTGCGGAGCCGGGGGTTCGCGAAACCGCCGCGGAGCATCACGTCGTGGTTGAGCCGCCTGGCGCTGAAGCTGCCAAGTGCACCCGGCGGCACACCGCGTTCGGTGAGCCACTTCCCCGCAGCCGAATCGGGCAGGATGCGCGACACCGGGGAGATGTGGTCGGTGGTGATGTCGTCGCCGAGGACGAGCAGCGGCCGGGCACCGACGATGTTCCCCTCTCGCATCGGCCCACTCACGTCGGCGTCGGCGAACGGGGGCCGGCGGATCATGCCGGTTTCGGCTTCCCAGGCGTAGCTTTCACTGCAGGGGTGCGGCAGTTGTTCCCACCGCCCGGTGGTCACGGGCAGCGATGCGCCCAGCGCTGGCTCTCCGGCAGCGCCGACGACAGCGTCGATCTCCTCGTCGGTGGGCCAGATGTCCTGCAGCAGAACGGGTTCACCCGCATTGTCGGTCCCGAGCGATTCGCGGTCGAGGTCGATCGTGGTTCGCCCGGCGATGGCGTAGGCGACGACGAGGGGCGGCGAGGCGAGGTACGCGTCGGTGACGTCGGGGTGGATGCGGCCCGGGAAGTTCCGGTTGCCCGACAGCACGGCGGAAACGCTCAGGCCGCGGTGGCGGATCTGCCGCGCCACCTCGCCGGGCAGCGGACCGGAATTGCCCATGCAGGTCCCGCAACCGAAACCCGCTACCTGAAAGCCGAGTTCGTCGAGTGCGGACTGCAAACCGCTGGTTCGCAACAGTTCGGCGGTCGCCTGCGAGCCGGGTGTCAGCGAAGTCTTCGTCCACGGGGCAGTGGCGAGTCCGCGTGCTACGGCATTTCGGGCCAGCAGTCCGCCGGCCGCCATTGCACGCGGATTCGAGGTGTTGGTGCAGCTGGTGATGGCTGCGATCACCACGGCCCCATCGGAGAGCCCCTCCTCGCGGGAAGAGCCCGACGAGAGGTCAGCGGGACGGAGTGTCTGATGTGGACGCGAAGGGCCCGCCATCGTCCGTTCCACCTCGCTCAGGTCCAGCTCCAGCACGTCGTCGTAGTCCGGCTCGGAGTCGTACAACATGCCTTGCGCTGCGAGGTAGTCGCGAACCGGATCGACCGGACGCCCGGTGCGGGCGAGGTACGCCAGGGTGCGGGCGTCGGCGGGAAAGTACGCCATAGTCGCGCCGTACTCGGGCGCCATGTTCGCCACGGTGGCGCGGTCGGGCACCGGTAGCCCGGCCAAGCCCGGGCCGTGGAACTCGATGATCCGCTGAACCACCCCGTGCGCCCGCAACGTGGCGGCGAGCGTGAGGGCCAGGTCCGTCGCCAGGACTCCCGGCCGCAGCGCACCGGTCAGCCGCACCCCGACGACCGCGGGCACCCGGATCAGGATCGGCTCGCCGAGCGCGACCGCGGTGGCCTCGATTCCCCCGACACCCCAGCCGGGCACTGACAACGCGTTGATCATCGTCGTGTGGCTGTCGGTGCCGACGACGGAATCGAACCGGGCCAGCGAGCCGCGGCCGGTGACCACGTCCGCCAGCACTTCCAGGTTGAGTTGGTGGCAGATTCCGATGCCGGGCGGAACGACCCGCAGGTTCGGGAACCGCGTCTGCGCCCAGCGCAGGAACCGGTATCGGTCCGCGTGGCGGTCGTACTCGTGGTTGAGGTTCAGCTCGGCCGCCTCCACCGTGCCGGCGACGTCGAGCTCCAACGCGTGGTCCACGACGAGATCCATGCGACGGCGGGGTGCGACGAGAGCCGGATCCAGGCCCAGTTCGGCGGCGCGTTCCTGCAGCGTGATCATGTCCGCCAGCACGGGGATGCCCGACGCGTCCTGCAGCAGAACCCGTTCCGGTAGGAAGGGAATCGACGCTGATGTGTCGCGGTTGGCCAGTGCGCGCACGTGATCGGCCGTCACGGTTCGGCCGTTCTCGTGCCGCAGCACGTTCTCCACCAGGACACGGCTGGCGTAGGGGAGGCGGCCGAGCGGCCCCGCCCCCGCTTCCTCCGCCGCTTGCAAGCTGACGAAGCCGGTTGCGCCCTGCAACGAGCGCACCGCGTGGAACGAATCGAGTTTCATGGCCGTCGCACCGGGCGCTCGTCAGCGCCGACATATGTCGGCAGCAGCGGGGGCGGGATCGGCCCCTTGATCCGGCGCCCGGACATGGTCTCCTCCCAGGCGTGGGCCAGGATCCCGACCGACCGGGACAGGATGAACAGGCCACGCCCCAGCTCTGGTGAGAATCCGAGCTCGACGTAGACGACCGCCGTCACGCCATCGATGTTCATCGGCACCGGCTTGGCGCGGCCCACTGCCAACTGCCGTTCCAGTTCCTCTGCGATCGCCAGGTGGCGTCCCTCGACGGTGCCGGCGGTGACCTGCTCCGCGACCGCTCGCAGGAGCGGGTCGCGCCGCGGGTCCCGGGGGTGGAACCGGTGGCCGAAGCCGGGCACGTGCCGACGTTGCGCCCGGAACTGCGCCAGCTTCCGGGTGACCGCGGATTCGAGACCGTCCTGTTCCGACATCTCGCGGATCTCCGCGAGCACCTCCATGCACTGCTGTCCTGCTCCCCCGTGCACGTCGCCGAGCAGCCCGACGCCGGTCGACATCGCACCGTGCAACCCGACGCCGCAGGTGGCGGCCATCCGGGCCGCGGCGATCGACGGCGCCTGGGGGCCGTGGTCCACCGCGGCGACGAGCGCCTTCTCCAGGAGGGCGGCTTGCGCCTCGCTGGGGAGTTCACCGCGGACCATCAGCCAGATCATCGCCGCGAATCCGGTGGTGCCGATCAGGTCCTGAACTGGGTAGCCACGCAGCCGGATGACCCCGGGTTCGATGTCGGAGACGGCCGTGGACCACCAGTCGGTGACGTCGCGGGTCGAGGTCGTGCGGATGGCCGCCTCTCGCGCGGAACTCATACCGCCTTCTCCTCCCGCAGTCGGGTGACCTCGACGTCCCCGAAGCCGAGTTCACCCAGGATCTCGTCGGTGTGCTCGCCCAGCTTCGGCGGCCGCGAGCCCGGGGAGACCCGGGAACCATCCACCCAGGTCGGTGAGCCGAGCACCCGCACCTCACCGCCGCTGGCCGCTGGGGAGGCGATCGCGGTGACGAGCTCGCGGTGCGAAACCTGGTCGCAGGCCAACGCCTCCGGCACGGAAAACACCGGCGCGGCGGGGACTCCGGTCCCGAGCAGGATCTCGTTCCACTCCACCGCTGTTCGCAACTTCAGCGACGTCTCCAGCTCCGTGCGCAGGACGTCTCGGTTGCGCTTGCGGTCCTCGCGGGTGACGAAGCGCGGATCGGAGATCAACTCATCGCGATCCAGGACCCGGCAAAGGGTTTCGTACTGCTCCTGCTTGTTCGCCGCGATGTTGAGCGCGCCGTCAGCGGTGTCGAACGTCCCGGACGGTGCGGCGGTGATGTTCTCGTTGGCCATCGGCGCCGGTTCCCGCCCGGCGATCAGGTGGTCGGAGACCACCCATCCCATCGACGTGAGCGCGGCGTCGAGCATCGAGGTGTCGAGGAAGGCGCCTTCACCCGTGCGGCGTTGGCGGATCAGGGCCGATGAGACGGCGAACGCCGCGGCCAGCCCGCCGAAGCTGTCGCACACCGGGAAGCCGACGCGCAGCGGCGCGGTCTCCTTCGTCCCGGTCACGCTCATGATGCCGGCAAGTCCCTGGATGACCTGGTCGTACGCGGGCCTGTCGCGCATCGGTCCCGTCGACCCGAATCCGGAAACGGCGCAGTAGACCAGCCTGCGGTTGATCTCGCGCAACCTGTTCCAGCCGAACCCGAGCCGCTCCAGGACGCCGGGCCGGAAGTTTTCCAGCAGCACGTCCGCGTTCGCCACGAGTTTGGCGAACACCTCCTTACCGCCCGCTGTCTTGAGATTCACGGTGATGGAGCGCTTTCCTGAGTTCTGCGCCAGGAAGGACACCCCGATGTGCTCGGCGGACAGCTCCGGGTCCGCGCCGAGCTGCCGGGCGAGGTCCCCCGTTCCCGGGGTCTCGACCTTGATCACATCGGCGCCCATCAACGCAAGCTGGTAACCGGCGAACGGCCCAGCCAGCACGTTGGTGAGGTCGAGCACACGCACGCCTTCGAGCAGGTCGGTGGTCATAGGAACACCTCCACGGGGCCGAGGCCGGCGTTGCTGATCTCGCGGGCTGCGGCGGTCACGGCGTCGACGTAGCGACCGACCCGGTCCGCGGTGAACCGCGAGGTCGGCCCGCTCATGGACAACGCCGCGATCACCCGGCCGTCCGCGGCGACGATCGGTGCCGCTACAGCGGACGCACCCAGTTCGCGTTCGCCGTGGGTCACCGCGTAGCCCGCTTCCCGGATGCTTGCGACCTCGCGGCGCAGCGGCTTCAGCTGCAGGTCGGAACGCTGGGCGACGAGATCGCGCAACACCTCCTCCGGCACCCCGCCGAGCAGGATCTTGGCCGCGGCCCCCGTGGCCAGCGGGTAGGGCACTCCTACCTCGACGACGCTGCGGACCGTGGCCGTTCCTTCTACCTGGGCGATCGCGATCCGGTTCAGGCCCTGCCGGATGTAGACGTTGACAGTCTCCCCGCAGTCGTCGATCAGGCCGGACATGATCTGCCGCGCCTCGGCACCAACCTCCCAGAGGGAGTCCGCGAGCTTGACCCAGCGCAGGAAACCCGGCCCGGGCCCGTAGGAGGAATCGCCCCGGTCGACGATCAGCCCGAGCGATTCGAGCGTCGCCAGCAGCCGCACCACCGTCGTCTTCGGCAACCCGGTCAGCGCGACCAGCTCGCGCAGCTGCCGGATCGGATGTGCCACGTCGAAAAGCTCCAACACCTCGACGGCCCGCGCGATGCTCCGCACGCCTCCGTCGACCCGCGTGGAAGCGGTGCCAGTCTCAACCATGCCGTCAAGCTAGACCATTATGCGGTTTATGTAAACCACATGATGGGTTGACGCAGGCGTTGTCCCATGTTTCGCTCTTTGTGCAGCCGATCGGACTGCTCAGCGGAACTCGTTAACCGCTCAATGGTGCGATGGAGAAAGGGAGTTTCGTGGATCGACAACAGGCAGACCTGGTCGTGGTCGGGTGCGGGGCCGGTGGGCTCGCCACCGCGGTCCAGTTCCTGCAGTCCTTCCCTGGCGGCCGGGTAGTCGTGCTCGAACGCACGTCGAAGGCCCAACGTGGCGGCAACACGGCATGGACCGGCTCGTTCTTCCGGCTCGAAGAGGACGGCACCCCGGCGGCGGACTTCTCCTCCCGGATGCTCGAACTGAGCGACGGCAGGACCGACTCCGCCATCATCGGCCGGCTCGCCGAACTCGCGCGGCCGACCATGACGTGGCTCAACGAGAACGGGGTCGCCACCAAGTCAGACATCACCTACTTCCTGACCTCGAAAGGCCCGCGGCTGATGCCCGCCGGAGGTGGCGCGGCGATCGTGGAAACCCTCGCCGCACGCGTCGAAGCCCTCGGCGGCACCATCGAGTACGAGGCGACCGCCCAGGACCTCGTCCAGGACAACAGCGGCGCCGTCGTCGGCGTCATCGCGACGGACGGGACGCGCTGGGAAGCGACCACGGTCGTCCTCGCCTGCGGCGGTTTCGAAGGCAGCGCCGAACTCCTCGACCGGTATCTCGGCGAGCGCGGCCACGAGCTCTCCCCCATCGCACCCGGCGGGCGCGCCAACCGGGGCGAAGGCATCGAGATGGGCATCCGCGCCGGTGCCGCGACCGACGGCCAGTTCGACCGGTTCCACGGCGAGCCGGTCGACCCGCGCACCCGCTCGGCCGAAGCACTGGTCATGGTCTACCCGTACGGAATCCTGGTCGACCACCGCGGGAAACGGTTCGTCGACGAAGGCGCCGACACACCGGACAACACGTTCGAATCCGTCGCATACCGGATCTGGAGCGACGCCGACCAGTTCGCCTACCTCATTGCCGACCAGAAGCTCGTGCGCCAGGACATCGCCCGCGCGGTACTCACCGACCGTGAACCGGAGACCGCGCAGACGCTGCCGGAACTGGCCGACCGTCTCGGCATCGACGCCGCGCAGTTCGTCGCCACGGTCGACGAGTACAACGCCGCTGCCCGGCCGGGCCCGCTCGATGTCACCACCCTCGACCGGGTTTCGACGACCGATCTCGAACCGCCGAAGTCCAACTGGGCACGCCCGATCGACGAACCGCCATACGTGGCCTGGCCCGTCACCTGCGCCATCACCTTCACCTTCGGTGGCTTGAAGACCGACGAGCACGCCCAAGTGATCGGCCGCGGCGGCGAACCGATTCCCGGCCTGTACGCCGTCGGCGAGGTCGCCGGCATCTACCACGGCAAGTACCCCGGAGCTACCTCCGTCCTGCGCGCCCTCGTGTTCGGCCGCATCGCCGGCAACGCCGCTGCGTCGCGCTCCTCCGCCCCGATCGCGACGGCCTGCCCGGAGGGAAGCCGGCCATGACACGACCAGCGCGGGCCGCCGGACGGATGTCCCGGCGCGCTGCCACCGCCAGCCTCGTCGGCACCACGATTGAATGGTTCGACTTCTTCATCTACGGGCTCGCCGCGGCACTCGTGTTCGGCGACCTGTTCTTCCCGTCGGTCGATGCGCACAGCGGTCGGCTGGCCTCGTTCGCCACCCTCGGCGTCGCGTTCATCGCCCGGCCCGTCGGCGCGGCGGTGTTCGGGCACCTCGGCGACAAACTCGGCCGGAAGACCACCCTGATCGCCACCCTCGGCATCATGGGCGCATCGACCGGGATGATCGGCGTGCTGCCCGGCTACAACACGATCGGTGTCTGGGCGCCCGTCCTGCTCGTCGTGCTGCGCCTGCTGCAGGGGCTGGCCGTGGGCGGCGAATGGGGCGGCGCGGTCCTGATGTCGGTCGAGCACGCGCCCACGTCCCGCCGACGCCTCTACGGCTCCGCTCCGCAGATGGGCAGCCCGCTCGGCCTGGTCCTCGCCACCGCTGTGATGTCAGCCGTCTCGGCACTTCCCGACGACCAGCTGCTCAGCTGGGGCTGGCGCATCCCGTTCCTCGCGGGTTTCGTCCTCGTCGCCGTCGGGCTCGTGATCCGGCTCGGCGTCACTGAACCCGAGCAGTTCAAGGAGCTGAAGTCGGCCGGGGAAACGGCGCGGCTGCCCATCGGCGAGGTCTTCGCCCACGCCCTGCGGGGCCTCGCGGTCAGCATCGGCCTGCAAGCGTCGGTGAACGTCGTCTTCTACATCATCTCGGTGTACTTCCTGACCTACGCGACGACCGCGCTCGGGATGTCGCGCAACACCGCACTGCTGCTCGTCATGATCGCCGCGGTCGTCGACCTCCTGATGCTGCCCGCGGTGGCGGCGCTGAGCGACCGGATCGGGGCTCGCGCCGTCCTGTTCGGGGGCGTCGCGTTCACCGCCGCAGCGGCGTTCCCGTTCTTCTGGCTCATGGATGGCGGCCACGCCTTCGCGACCGGCGTCGTGATCACCGCGATGATGCTCGGCGCCCACGCCACGATCTACTCCGTGGTGTCGAGCGTCATCGCCGACCAATTCGACACCCGCGTCCGCTACAGCGGCACCGCGCTGAGCAATGCCCTGGCGGCTTTGATCTTCAGCGCTCCGACGCCGTTCATCGCCGAAGCCGTGGTGGGCGACGGCACCCGCTGGTGGCCGCTCGCGCTGCTGACCATCGCGTCCGCCATCATCTCGGCCCTCGCCGTTGTCGGCACCTCGCAACGGAAACCTGCGGCGGAACCCGCCGCCGAACCCGCTCTGCCCACTTCCGCCTGACGAGAAAATTTGGGAGAAACACCAACATGGCCACCGAGAACTACTCGATGTTGATCGACGGGAAGTGGCGCGAAGCCTCTGACTGCGCCACGTTCGCATCGGTCAACCCCTTCGACGGCAACGCTTGGGCGCAGGTTCCGGCAGCCACCGCCGAGGACGTCGACGACGCCGTGACCGCCGCCCGGCGCGCCTTCGAAGAAGGACCGTGGTCCCGGGCGACACCACTGCAGCGCGCGACGCTGCTGCGCAAGTTCGGCGACCTCATCAAGGAGAACGCCGACGAGCTCGCCCGCATCCAGGTGCTGGAGAACGGCAAGCTCATCCGGGAGGTAGCGGGCCAGACGAAGGCGCTGGCCAACCACTGCTACTTCTTCGCCGGGGTCGCCGAAAGCCCCCTCGGCGAGACCCTCGCCAGCAGCGTGCCCAACATGCAGGTCTTCACGGTGCGCGAACCGATCGGCGTGGTCGCGGCGATCACCCCGTGGAACAGCCCGCTGGCGTTGCTGCTGTGGAAGCTCTGCCCCGCGCTGGCCGCCGGGAACACCATCGTGATCAAGCCGTCGGAGATCACCCCGGTGTCCACTTTGGTCCTCGCCCGCCTCGTCCAGGAAGCCGGCTTCCCGGACGGCGTGGTCAACGTGGTGACCGGCGCCGGCCTGACGGGTGCGGCCCTGGCCGAGCACCGCGGCATCGACAAGATCGCCTTCACCGGTTCGACCGCCGTCGGCAAGAGGATCGCGGTTTCCGCCGCCGAGCGGCTCGCTCGCGTGTCGCTGGAACTGGGCGGCAAGTCCCCCAACATCGTCTTCCCCGACGCCGACCTCGCAGGCGCCGTCAACGGCGTGATCGCTGGGATCTTCGCCGCGACCGGGCAGACCTGCATGGCGGGGTCGCGCGTCCTCGTCCATGACGACATCTACGACGAGTTCACCACAGCGCTGGTCGAGAAGACCGTGCAGATCAAGCTCGGTGACCCGCTCGATCCGGAGACCGAGATGGGTACAGTCGCCTGCCAGGCCCAGTACGACAAGGTGCTGAACTACATCGAGGTCGCCAAGGCCGACGGCGCGCGCTTGGTCACCGGTGGCGGGCGTCCCGACGATCCCTCGCTGAGCAAGGGGCTCTTCGTCCGGCCCACCGTCTTCACTGATGTCACCAACGACATGCGCATCGCCCGCGAGGAGGTGTTCGGGCCGGTGGCCGTGGTGATCAGGTTCCGCGACGAGGACGATGCCGTCCGGATCGCCAACGATACGTCGTTCGGGCTCGCCGCTGGCGTGTGGACCCGCGACGTCGCCCGCGCCCACCGCATGGTCCGGCGGCTGCGAGCCGGGAGCGTCTGGGTGAACAACTATCGCAAGACGAACTACGTCGCGCCCTTCGGCGGATTCAAGGAGAGCGGGATCGGCAGGGAGAACGGCTTCCACGCCATCGAGGAGTACACCGAGGTCAAGACCGTCTGGATCGACACCGGCAACACCATCACCGACCCGTTCAACCCAAGGGCGTGATGCGCCGATACCCGTCATCCGCACACCCGCCGACGTCGGCCCTGACCGACGCCGGCGGGCCTTCGGCCGGTCATGCCGCGAGGGGCCGGCTGGCGAGCTCGGCCGCAGCCTCCAGCAGCGCTGGCCAGGTGCCGACCGCTGTCGTCGCGAGTGCGAGTTGTTCGCGCGGCGGGTTGGTCGCGAACGGTAACCACGCGAGTTCGGGCATGCCGACAACTGCATCCTTCGACCGCAGCGCGTTTGCAGGGCTTCTTCCTCGATCGGCCGACGTACCAGGCCGAACCCGAGCTCGCCCTGGCGCAGTAGCTCGACCTTGTCCTTGCCGATAGCCTCATCCGCCCTGGTGCGAAGCGGTGTCCGGGTAGGTCAGCCGGCCGCCTCCGCGACGTCGAACTCCACCGCCTTTCGCCCCGAACCACGACCCGCCAGTAGCGCCGGGCGCAAGACCCGCCCGA
Source organism: Saccharopolyspora sp. NPDC003752 (assembly GCF_053605825.1). Taxonomy (NCBI): domain Bacteria; kingdom Bacillati; phylum Actinomycetota; class Actinomycetes; order Pseudonocardiales; family Pseudonocardiaceae; genus Saccharopolyspora; species Saccharopolyspora sp. NPDC003752. Next base: position 142,901 of record NZ_JBSGJZ010000012.1, read on the forward strand.
TCTACTCCTCGCCTTCGATCCTCGACTTCTCGGCAGGACCTTCTCGACGCGACCCGCAGTCAGCGAGAGCTCCAGCGCTTCGGTAGGCCGCACGGATCTTCTCCTGCAACTGCGCGCGCAACGAGACAGGAGCCCGCTCCACACCACATGCGCGAGCCAGTCGCGCCTTGAGTTCCTTCGTGATCCCGCATGCGGCGCAGCATGATTCGCGGCACGGGCGGTCGTACTCGGCACCGCGCAACGGCATACCTATGTTCGTTTCCTCCCCGTTGCGAGCTCTCCAGGACATACCTCACCCCCTCGTCGATCAGCTCTGGCTCCCCACGGAGCGGCCCCGGACAGGAGGCGCCGGCGTTCGTTCGCGCGCCGCTGCTCGCAGTTCGGGTCAGCCGATGTGCGGGGTGAGATCGGCGAGCAACGCCGCCTTCGGCTTGGCACCCATCACGCGGGTGACCTCCACGCCGTTGCGGAACACAATCGTCGTGGGCACGCCCATGACCTGGTAGCGCATCGCCAGCCGCGGGTTCTCGTCGATGTTCACCTTGCCGACCTTGAACTTCTCCGCGTTCTCCCCGGCGATCTCCTCCAGGATCGGCGCGAGCATCCGGCACGGGCCGCACCAGGTCGCCCAGAAGTTGACCACGGTCGGCTTGTCCCCCGCCAACTCCGCGTCCAAGGTGGCGTCAGTGACTTTCACGGTGTTGGTCATCAAGAGTTCCGTTCTCCTCGCATCGCAACGGCTGGTCCCACCGACCACCGACGGTCGCGTCCAAGACTGCAGAGTTCGCGGAGCACGGGGCAACTTTCGTTGCCATTTCAGGGAAATGCCAGGTGGAATGCGGAGCGTGGCACAACCACCCGCTATTCACCGCGTGCTGGCCTAGGCCCGTCCGCGGCTCACCCGCCTTCGCACGAGCGGCGCGGGCCGGGGGAGAGAACTCAAGAAGGATGGCCACCGTCTTCCTCTCTTGACCACGCCCGGTACCGGCTGCGCAGCTTCTGCCGTGCCCGTGCTTTTGATCTCGTCCTTGCACAGGGCGAGTTGGCCGGTGATGGCCCCGCCGAGGAGACGGAGGGTCCCGAGACACGGCATCCCTGAGTCCGGGGGGCCGCGAGCCAGTTAGGAAACCATGGTTTACTAACTGGCATGGCCCGGCCTCGCGAACATACCGACGACGAACTCCTGGACAGGGTGGCGCGCGCCTTGAACGCGCGCGGCGAAGCGCACTGGACCCTGGCCGATGTCGCAGTTCAAGCCGGTGTTCGTCCCCCGACCCTCATCAAGCGCTTCGGATCGAAGAAGGGCCTGATGCTCGCCCTGGGCCGCCGATGGGCTCAGAGCACCCCCACAGTCCAGACCGGGGATGATCCGCAGGCTGAACTGCTCGCCTGGGCATGCCGGTCCTACTCGCCGGACGAGACCCGGAACCGGGCGGTTGCACACATGGCAATGCTCATGAGCGACCTGGCGGACGACGACCTCAGCGCCGTGCTGCGGTTGGGATGGGAACGCCAACTGGCTTACGTCTCAAGCCTGATAGACGGCATCAAAACCGCAGGACATCTACCGGCTTCCCCTGATCCCGACATCGCTGCCAGTCTGCTGATCGACATCCTCAACGGCGGCTTCCTGCGGGCCGCGGCATACCCCAGCCCCGAATCCGCCTTCGACCCCACCCACACCCTCACAACACTTCTGGAAAGCTGGACATGACCAAGTCACGAACCTGGCACGGCAAGGTCTTCATCGCCACCAGCCTGGACGGCTACATCGCCCGCCACGACGGGGACATCGAATGGTTGACCAACCCTCCCGAAGGCATTGATCACGCCGACGCAATCACTGGCCCGGACGCACCTCCCGGGTACGACGCATTCATGGCCTCGGTGGATCACATCGTCATGGGCAGAGGAACCTACGAGAAGGTCCTCACCTTCGGCTTCTGGCCCTACCCGGACCATCACGTCCTCGTACTCAGCAAGACCCTGACCACCGGCGACGACCGGATCTCCCTGGTCCGCACGGTCGCGGAGACGATCCAAACGCTCAACGAAAACAACGCAAAGGCCGCGTACATCGATGGCGGGCAAGTCGTCCAAGAGTTCTTCCGGCACGACCTGATCGACGAACTCACCATCACCCGCGCTCCCGTGCTGCTCGGAGCAGGCAAACCACTCTTCGGCACGCTGCCCCGCGACGTATTGCTACGCCACCGCGGCACCTCCACATCCGAGTCCGGTATGACCCATAGCACCTACCAGGTCGTCAAACACTGATGGCTCGACATCGAAAACGGGATTCCCCCATTCGTTCGTCCAGCAATCAGTCACTGCCGGTGGAGCTCGTTCCGGCGCTCTATCGGCATTCGAGGCCGCTGGTGTCGGTGCATCGTGACGCCGCCCGTGTCGCTGTGACGCGTCGGCGACCAACGACTTCAGAAGGCCGGCGATCCCGCGTCAGCGCGAACTCCACCGCGGACGTCTTTGATCGAATTTCGGTTGACCGGCGCTCATGTGGTTGATTAGCCTTCGGGTCCGTCGTCATGTCGAACTCAGGAGGAATGAGGCCAATGCCAGCGACCTCGGACAGGCCGCTGCGCACTGCCAGCTGGGCACTCGTGTCCCGCTGATCGGTTCGGGTTGCGGAGCGGCCAGTTTGCCAGCACCGCGGTTTCATTGCCCAACCAATGAAGGGTCTCTTTTCCGTGTTCGAATCCTTTGATTCCGACGTACACGCGTACCTGCGCGCGCTCGCGGGTGATCGCGCGCCTCGAGTCGGCCAGTTCGTGCTGCTCCTCGACGCCACCGACGCCGGTCCCTATCGCAACTACGCTGTTCCCGATGACGGCGCCGAACCAACGCCAGCCGACATCAACGCGCTGATCGCGGCCTTTGCCGAGCGCGGACGCAAGCCGAGGCTGGAATACCTCGCTACGGTGTGCCCGCGGGTCGAACCCGCCTTGCTCGACGCCGGGTTCGGCGTGGAGGCCCGGCTTCCGGTGCTAACCTGCGCACCCGATGACGTCGTGGTGGCCACTGTAGACAGTCCGATCGAGTTGGTGCTGGCCAGCACCGATGACGAACTGCGGTTGGTCGCCGAAGCGCAGAACGAGGCATACGGTGCGCCGGACGCCACAGACCACGATGCGGCCAGGCTGCGTCGCACGCTCGACCGGGGCGGCTTCGTCGCCCTCGCTGTGGACACCGCCACCGGGATCGGGGTTGGCGCCGGCCTGTGCACGCCACCGCACCGCGGGGTCAGCGAACTCGCTGCGGTCGGGGTGCGTGCCGCGTACCGCCGACGTGGGATCGCCGCCGCGCTCACCAGCCTGCTTACCCGCGCCTGTCCAACGGTCGGCATCAACACGCCGTTCCTGATGGCAGCTGGCAGCGCAGAAGAACGCATCTACCAGCGGATCGGATATCGGCGCGTCGCCGAGAGCCTGCACATCTCTCGGTAGGCGGGTCACGTGAGCAGGCCGTGGGGTGAACCGAAGCACTACCGCCCCACGGCCATACCCGCCCATCGCGCCGCTCCCACCTCGCCTCATCACCTACACGGACTGGTCGGAGACATCCTGTCGGGTTCCAGGAGTCGGCCGCGCTCGTGACCTGCGGTGATCGACTCTTCTCACCTCGTGAGGAATGATCGTGTGCCGTGTCGTTGCGCCTGCTCCACCTGATCTTCATCCGGCTTGTGGGCCGGCTGGTGTTGCTCGGCCGATCGTCCGCAGTGAAAGACGTGGAGTTGCTGGTCCTGCTCCACGAGGTCGCCGTGCTGCGCAGAACGACCCCCAAACCGCGCCTGGACTGGGCCGACCGCGCGTTCTTTTCCGCTCTCATCCGGCTGTTACCGACGGCACTGCGCCGGCACCGGCTGGTCACCCCAGGCACGGTCCTGCGCTGGCACCGTCGACTGGTCGCAAAGAAGTGGACCTTCCCGCACCGGTCCGGGCGCCCACCCATCGACGACAACATCGCCGCACTGATGGTCCGGATGGCCACAGAGAACAACATCTTGGTTTACCAGCGAATCCAGGGCGAACTCCTCAAACTCGGCCACCGCGTCGGCGCTTCGACGACCCGCAGAATCCTCAAGCAACGACAGATACCGCCAGCACCCTCGCGGCACTCCGAGACAGCGTGGCGGCAGTTCCTCCGTACGCAAGCCTCAACCATGCTGGCCGTGGACTTCTTTCACGTCGACTGCGCAGTCACACTGAAACGGATCTACGTCCTGTTCGCGCTGGAAGTAAACAACCGCTTCGTGCACATCCTCGGCACGACCACGAATCCGGACGGACCCTGGACCACGCACCAGGCCCGGAATCTCCTGATAGACCCCGCCGACCGCACCGCCGAGTTCGCGTTCCTGGTCCGCGATCGAGCCGGTCAGTTCACGGCATCGTTCGATACGGTCCTGGCTGACGTCGGCATCCGTGTTGTGAAGATTCCACCTGGGGCTCCCCGGGCGAACTGTTTCGCCGAACGATTCGTGCTCACCGTGCGAACCGAAGTCACCGATCGCATCCTGATCTTCGGTGAACGGCACTTGCGCACCGTGCTGGCCCACTACGTACGGCATTACAACGGTCGGCGCCCCCACCGAGGTCACCAGCTCCAACCTCCACGAGCAGACCACCCCGTCCCCAACCTCAACCACGAACGGATCAGGCGCACATCAGTCCTAGGAGGTTTGATCAACGAATACGAACCCGCAGCATGAAACCGCAGATCAGCCCCACTAGCCCAGTTTTGGAACCCGACAGGCGCCGGGGCGACCCCCAGCGCCAGCGCGACCGCGCACAACACCCGCTCCAGCAGCGTAGTGCGCCGGCCATAGCGCGCCGCCAACTCAGGCACGGCCTCGGCGAAGGTCTTCTTGGCGCACTCGGTGTTATCGCAGAAAAACCGACGAACTCGCAGCCGAATCAACACCTCGCGGCTGGAGATCGCGGTGTCGGACAACCGCCGTTGGTAGCGGCTGTGCACCCGATCGGACAGCGTTCCGCAGCCAGGACACGCCACGCGCCCGGCCAGCGTGCTCGCCTCGATCCGCACCACCGGTCCCGCAGCACGCACACCGTCTACTCGTAACTGGGCAAGATGCGGGAACAGGGTTTCGAGCACTCCAAGATCAGCACACCGAGCACCTGATCAACTACGTGGCGAGCGGACGGCACCCGGGTCCATCACGGAAACCGTGCCAGAGCCAGGATTCACCCGTCAGCGACAGGCGCTCCACGAGGACGGCGTCATTGGTCGTGCTGTTCGGGTTCCGCAGTCAGCTCGTGCAGTATTTCGCGCATCTCGGTCAGCCGCTCATCGGCAAATCCAGCATCCCGCCCGGCGGCGATCGCGTTCTCCAGTGCCTCGGTCGCCGCCGAATGCTGACCGGTGGCAACGTATGCCGCTGCTAACATCCACCATGCGCGGCTTTCGTCCTCCCGGGTCTCCGCCAGCCGGAGCAGCTCAACCGACCGGCTTCCGGCTTCCACCGCACCGTCGTGATCTCCCAGGTTGTTACAGGCCGTCGCTATCCCGAGGAACGCCAGGCCCTGCAACCAGGAGGAATCTGCTTCCTCCGACAGCGGTTGCGCCTCCCGGTAGCTGTTGATCGCTTCCTCGTGCATCTCTGCACCGGACATGAGGTTCCCCATGCAGAGCCACGATCCCGCTTCCTGAAGGAGGTCGTCCGTTCTACGGCACAGTTCGAGGTGTTCGGCGTGGAGGTGGCGTGATTGTTCGGTCCGCCCCACCTTCCACAGCGCGATCAGCAGGCACCCGCAAGCATCGCGCTCGGCTATGACATCGCCCGCAGTCTGGAACAGCGTCCGTGCTTGTTCCAAAGCCTCCACTTCTTCCTCGTGGCGTTGCTCGGCAGACAAGGCCACGGCGAGCCTGAACGCCAGGGGCGCGGCGAGTTCCGGGTCTTCGGCGTCCGGCAACAGACGCTGAGCGTGCCGGAATTTCTCCACGGCGTCCGCCGTTCGGTTCAGCTTGTGCAGGGCACTGCCCCACAGGTAATAGTCTTCTGCCACTTCGCGGTCGTGACCGAGCTTCTCCAGCACGGGCGCAGCCTTGTCGTATGCCTCTGCAGCAACCTCGGCCGAGGTTTGGTGCGTGGTACGCGCGACCATCCGCCAGGCGTCGGCCTCGGCGGCTTCGTCGCCGAGGCCTTGCGCATGCCGCGCGGCTTGAGTGGCCGCAGCTGCCGCCTCATCGGCGCGGTCGGCGGATGCGTATGCCTGCGCCAGCGACAATTCCGCGGCCATGCAGAGCTGGACATTGCCGGATTCATGAATGACACGAGCGGCGAGTTCGAGTTGTTCCACGCCTTCCGGCAAACGACCGGACTGGACAAGCGCTCGCCCAAGGTACAGCCGCACCTCTGCCGTCTCGACCTCGTCGGCGATTTCGCTGAGAATGCGGACTGCCGTCCGACACGGCTCGATCGCCGCGTCGCTGTCTTCCGCTATGAGCAGTCCACCGAGCTTGCCCCACACGACGCCCAGACGTCGCTGGTCACCGGTGCGCTGCAACAGATCGATGGCTCGCCGGTACAGATCGACTGCCTCCAGCGTTTCTCCCTTTTCGCCGAGGACGTCTGCCAGGCTGGCCAGGGCGAGGCCCGCTCCGTGCTCGTTGCCGAGCTCCTCGTGCAGGTCGGCGCCGAGCCGGCCGGCCTCTGCGGCCTCGTCTAGCCGGTCGAGCTGCCAGAGGCATTGGCAGATGTTGGCCAGCACGGTGGCTTGGCCACGGGAATCTCCGGCTTCCGCCAGCAGTGAACTAGCTTCCAGGTACGCCTCGTGCGCGAGTTCGAACTCGCGCATGCCGGACAGCACATTGCCCAGGTTCGCGACGGCTTGGCCTTCGGCGCCTTTGTTCCCGGTTCGTTCATGGATGTGCCAGGCTTGTTGCAACACGTCGAGGGCTTCCCGGCTTCGGTCGGCCATGGTCAGGGCAGCGCCGAGACTGTTGTATGCCTGTCCCAGGTCGTCGCCGTCGCAGACCCGTTGGAGCAGCAGGACAGACTCCTCCCCTACCGCCACGGCTTCGTCGATCCGGTTCAGCTCCCGAAGCGCGACGCCCACACTGCTGAGCAGGTTTCCCGCCAACGTCGTCTGCCCGAGGCGCCGGGCGGCCTCCGCCCCGATTCTGGAAGTCTGCGCGAGATCGTCGAAATACCGCTGCTCGTAGAGGTATTGGCGTAATGCGGCGGCGAGCTTGCTCGCGAGGTCGGGGCGGTCGGTCTCTCGTGCCGATACGACCGCTGCGGTCAGGTTCGGCCGTTCCAGCCCGAACCACGCTACCGCGTCGTCTGGCTCCTCGGAGTCCTCCGTGGCCTGCTTGGCGTCCTCGGCCGCGCGCTGGTAGTACTCCAGCACGCGGCCGACCGCAACAATTTGCCGGGTGCGCGCGGTGACGTCGTCCTCCACCGCCTGGGCGGCGAGTTCTTCCGCGTACAGGCGCAGGAGGTCGTGCATCCGCCACCGGCCGTACAGTTCGGCGCGCTCAACCAGGTGCGCGCGGGCCAGCGAATCCAACCGCTGCCGTGCGACCCGGATCGGCTGCTCCGCCAGCGCGGCGGCGGCCTCCGTCGAGAAATGCGGTCCTGGGATCAGCGGTAGCGCCGAGAACAACGCCGCATGGTCAGTGTCGAGTTGCCGGTACGAGAGTTCGAAGGCGGCTCGCACGGCGTTGTCGTCGTAACGCAGTTCGTCCAGCCGGCTTCGCTCGTCGGCCAGGTCGGCTGCCACGGCGGCCAGCGGGCGCCTCGGGTCGGCGGCCAGCAGTGAAGCGATGATCTGCAGGGCGAGCGGCAACCGGCCGCACAGCTCGGCAATCCGCCTCGCATCCCGCGGATGATCCCGCACCCGCGTGTCCTCGTTACGTCGTGCCGTGGCCAGCTCGCCTGCCAGCAACTCGACGCAGGACTGTTCGGGCAGTTCGGCGATCTCCCACAGCGCCATGCGCGGGCCAGGTCTCGCCCCGTCCAGCGTGTGCCGGGACGTGACGACCATCCCTGTGCTGCCGTCGCCGGGCACCAACGGCTCGACCTGCTTTGCCGACGACGCGTTGTCCGCGACGACTAGGAGCCGGTGCCCTTGTTCTGCGAAAGCTCTGAGCACGTCGCGGAACAACCGCGTTCGGTCCTCGACGGCAGGGGGAATGTGTTCCGTCCGGATGCCGACGGCGCGCAACAACGACTCCAACGCGCTCGCAGGGGCGACGCGCTGGTGTTCGTCGTAACCGTGCAGGTCGACGAAGAGCACCCCGCCCGGGAACGTGCCCTCCGCCCGAGCGCGGTGCGCGGCCTGGATCGCGAGCTCGGTCTTGCCCGCCCCCGGCAGCCCGGTGATCTGCGCCGGCACCGCCGGTCTGTTCCCGACGGTCAACGCAGCCACCAGCTCGTCCAGCTCGGCATCCCGCCCAGTGAACCCGGCGCGGGCCGGAGGGAGACCACTGAGCGCGGTCGGCACCTCCGGCGGCAGCATGAGGGAGACTTCCTCGCCCATGATCACGGTGCCGAAGAACACGCCCCCAGTGATCTTGTTCTCGAACGCCGCCTTCCGCCGTGATCCCGGCATCATCGCCGCGGTTCCGATTCGCTGTCCCCGGACTCTGTCGGCGGATCGTGTCCGTCCCGCTCGGAACCGGGAAGCTTGACCTGCCCGGAGATCCGACCGACCTGGAGCACGGTGCCGTGGAAGCTCCCGCCGCTGATCTCGTTGCGCACGGACCCGCCGCCCTCGTTGCCTTTCGCCGCGCGCTTCTCGACTCTCCGGTCCCCGACGTAGGCCGCAGCCGCCACGCCAAGACCCGCCAGGCTGACGAATAGGCTCAGCACGCCCGCCGTCTGGTTCGCCCGATCCAGCCCCAGCAACGACAGGAACACCCCCAGCCCAGCCACGAGCAGCACCCCGCCCGTCCACGCCGCGCCACGTTGCCATCCGGTCATCCGAGCCATGTCGGACATCATCTCGAACGCGGCGAAGATCCGTGATCGGTTTCAGCGAATTCCCGGTCGCACCGACCCGGGACAGTCACCCGATGTGAGGATCTTCGGGTCGACCGAGGGCCTCTGCGATCCGCTGGAGCGCCTGTTGGCGGTCGAAGCCCAGCCGGACCAGCAGCTGGGCGGCGAAGCCTTCACCCTCCCGGAGCAGGCCGAGCAGGAGGTGCTTCGTGCCGATGTAGTTGTTCCGCAAGCGCACCGCCTCGCGAAGCGACATCTCCATCACCCGCTTCGCCCGATCCGCGAAAGGAAGGTGCCCGCCGGGTGCTTCCTCCCCCTCGCCCAAGATCTCGCGGACCAGCCCCTGCACGCGCTCGTACTCGATCCCCGACGAACGCAGCACCTGTACCGCCACGCCCTCCCCCTCGTGGAGCAGCCCCAGCAGCAGGTGCTCGGTGCCGATGCAGGTGTGCCCCAGCGCCCTGGCGTCTTCCTGCGCGAGCAGGATCGCACGCCTCGCACGGTCAGTGAACCGTTCGAACATCCCTCTCCCCACACCACGATTCCGGAGCCGGATCTTGCCAGACACGAATCGAGCTCTGAGCAGCGTGACGCTGCTGGCACGCGTTCCCAACGGTAGACCGACAGTGCTTCCATGACGGTGCAGTGATCGCGTTCGGCGTCCGCTTCAATCCGTTCCAAAGAGCAGATGCCGACGAGACGAACCTCCATGCTGTCCCTGCGACCTCAGCGAAGGAGCGCTCAGTGTCGCGTGCCTGGGTGCCCTGTAGTGGTGTCCCTGTGGTTGGTCGCGTCGCCCCGGATCATCAACGTCGTCACATCCCCGGCGCACACCTCAGCCAGCGCATGTTTTACGAGCCCAGCACTCCGCCGTTCGTGCGAATGATCACCAACCGGCCGTGCCCCCGTTCTCGACGTGCCTAGGGTGTGCCATGACCTGGAGATGAGCCGAGGACGGAGTTTGTTGGTGGAGGCCTGGTGCCGGTTTACCGGACCGGTGTCAAGGTGGCCGAGATCCGCCAGCAGATCAGTGCCGCGTGGGTTGCTGAAGTGGCTGAGACCGCAAGACTTCGACAACTACGACGCGCCAGGCATGGACGGACACCCAGAGCAAGGCACTGGCCAGGCGGGCACAACTATTCACTCGCCATACTGCCTTTGTGAAGCCCAACCGTAACAGCAACCAATGAACTGGCGTCACCATCGAGCCAAATATTGAACATGTGATACCGGCCAGAAAATGCGATTAAACGCAGGGTTTCACCCCGGCATTTATCCACATCGCAAAGCAATCGATCCCACCCGATCACCTTTTCCGGGCGAAATCCCGGGCGCCTGAATCGCTTCTTGTAGATTTCCTGGACGCTCGCCTTCGAAACGACGGACATCGCGAATACATCAGGGGCGCCGGGCCGCAAAAGTTCATCCTGCAGCAACCGAACAGCCTCGTCGGACCTCATCGCCGCATCGATCGCAGCCACCAGGCGTGTCCTTGTTATTTCTTCTACCGGCAAACATCCCCCTCAATATACAGGCCGCCACGGGCCACCGTTGACGCTGACTTCCGCCCCACTGACGGGCCCCTGAACAAGAACCTCACTCTCGCCGTAGATATCCTGACTCTCTACACGAGTATAGCCTGGCGCATCAGCATTTGGAATGCGCAGTACAACCCCCGGCCCATTGCCGTCACCAGCGGCATCCCGAGCGACCCCGTCCAGATCGGTGGTCCATGATGTGAATTCACTTCTGGTATCTCCACCATTATGAAGACCTGGATCAGCATGCCCACCCCAAGGCAAAGCTCTTCCGTTCAGCGCATCCTCATAACCGGGATGACCATACGGGACTCCACGATAAAGATAGGGCTCACCTTGACCAATTCCATCTTCGCATTTCAACCCCAATGGGTCTAACCAATAATTCGGGTTAGGCACATAGTTGTGAGGCCTGAGACCACCACGCAGCCCGAGCGGATCGGTGGTCGCATACCGCCCTGTGACAGGGTCGTAGTGGCGGTGGAAGTTGTAGTTGAATCCTGTTTCTGGGTCTGCGTACTGCCCTGGGAAGCGAAGCGGGGTGTAAGCCGCCGTGCGGGGTTGGTCTGTGGTCGCGCCCCACAACGTTGTTCGTTGGCGCCAGGTTACGGCGCCTTGGTCGTTGATCAGTTCTGTTGGGGTTCCGACGAGGTCGGTGACGATCGAGTGAAACTGTTCGTCGATCCAGCGTTGGGGAGCGTTGCGGAGGGCTGAGCGTTCGGCTTGTGTGACGGGGCGGAAGCTTCCGGGTTCGTAGTTCCAGACCGTGACTCGGGCGTCCGCCAGGCTGGGGCCGTTGGGGAGACCGTCGGTGTGGGCTTGTTCCGCTAGGACCGTTCCGTCCCAGATGAACTCGATCTGCTCCAGGACGCGGGAACCGTCGGGCGTGAGGCGCTGTTTGGCGACGCGGCGGCCCAGCGGGTCGTAGCGGTAGTGCCAGCGGGCGCCGTCCGGGGTGAGGACTTGGACCAGGCGGTCGTCGGCGTCCCAGACGTAGCGCCAGGTTTCCGGCTTGTGGGACAAGCGCTTTCGCTGGCGGAGCACCACGCGGCCTTGGGCGTCGTGCTCGTAGCGGACCTTGCCCGCTCGGCGGATCAGGGTACCGCTGTACTCGCGGTCGCCGAGTTCCTCGGCGTCATTGGTGGGCCAAGAGGCGTGGGCGAGGTTGCCTGCCGTGTCGTAGGCGTAGCGTTCCGTCCAGCCAGGTCCGGTGACCGCGGTGACGCGGCCTGCGCGGTCGAGGTCGAACGTGCGCGGGCCGGCGAGCTTGTCGTCGAGCCCAGTCAGGTATCCGTCGGCGCGGTAGGTGTACGAGCGCCTCTGGATCTGCTGGTCGGATGGGCCGGTGAGGGTTTGAGAGAGCAGCTGGTGGTTGGCGTTCCAGGCTTGGGCCAGGACAACATCGGGTCCCAGTTCTCGCTGAACCTCGTGACCTGCGCGGTCGTAGCCGAAGCGCAGGGTGCGTCCGGCGGTGTGCAGCGCGGTCGGCCGACCGTTCGGGTCGTAGTCCCACACGCTTTCCGCGCCGGAGGGTGTGCGGCGTCGGATCCTGCGGCCCAGCGGGTCGTACACCGAGGCGACAGTGCGGCCGTTGATGGTTTCTGCGAGGACCCGCCCGGCCGGGTCGCGGTGGAAGGTGACCTGGGTGTCGCTGTCCATCGCTTCGACCAGGCGGCCCAGCGGGTCGTAGGTGAAGGTCGACGTCATCGATCCGTTGCGACGTTCGATCACGTTGCCCAGCACGTCGCGGGCGAACGACGTGGTTTCGCCGGCGCCGTTGGTGCGCTCGATCAGCTGCCCGGCCGCGTCGTGCCGGTAGGTGACCGCACGGCCGTTGAAGTCGATCTCGCGCGCCAGGTTGCCCACGACGTCGTAGTCGTAGCGCCACACCAGGCCTTGTTCGTTGGTGACGCTGGTCAGGCGGAGTTCGGTGTCGTAGTCGAACTGCAGACGCGTCCCGTCCGGTCGGATCTCCGCCGACGGTAGGTCGAAGTGCGTGACCTCGGTGCGGGTCTCCTGCCCCAGGGCGTCGACGAACGTCCGGAGGTTGCCCTCGCCGTCGTACAACCAACGCACCGTTGCCCCGTCAGGCAGGGCTCGCCACGCCGGTTTGCCCTCGACGGTCCAGCCGAACCGCGTGGTGCCGCCCAGCGGATCGACCACCTCCACGACGCGGCCGAACCCATCCCGCACGTAACGGGTGGTATTGCCCATCGCATCAATCAGGACGACCGGCAAACCCGCCGCATCGGTCTCGACCCGACGCACGCTGCCCAACGCATCCATGAAGCTCGTCAGGTGGCCGTGCTCGTCATGGGCGTAGCGGGTGACCGCTCCGAGCGGGTCGACCGCCCGGGTGAGGTTCCCGCGCTCGTCGTACTCGCGCCGCGACACCGCTCCATCCGGGGCGATGATCGTGGTGGGAAGCCGGAGGTCGTTGTATTCGAACCGGGCTTGGCTGCCGTCCGGGCGCGTGATCGCGACCAGGTTGCGGTCATCGTCGTACTCGTAGCGAACCGCGCGGCCAAGCGGATCAGTCCGGGAGAGCAAGCGGTCGAACTCGTCCCACTCGGACAAAGTTTCGCCGCCCTGCGCATTGACCTCGCGGACCGTCTGACCAGCTTCGTTGAGGTGGTAGGTGGTGCGGGCGCCTTGGGAGTTGGTCCAGTAGGTGATCCGGTTCTCGCGGTCGTACTCCAGCGTGCCGCTGAAGAAACCACCGGACCCCTCCACCGCCACGGCCCGACCATGGCCGTCGTAGGTGTAGCGGTACCACTTGTCGTTGCGGTCGGTCCAACTCGTGATGCGCCCCGCCTGGTCATAGGTGAAGCGCAGCGGCAGACCGGAGGTGTTGATCACCTCGGTGAGCCGTTGATCCTCGTACACGTAACGCATCAACTGCACGTCGTCGCCGTTGTCCGCTGCGCAGAGGTACAACGCGGTCACCAGGCCGTCGCCGGATTCGACACGGATGCGGTAACCGCCGGAATGCCGCACCTCGACGGGCGTTCGGTCGGCATCGCGCTCGACGTCAATGCGGTGACCGTTGCGATCCGTGATCGCGATCAACGGCAGGATTTCGCCTGCAGAACCGAAGTGCAGCGTTCTGTCTTGCACCGTGTCGGTGATCGTGTAACTGCCGTCTTCGGATCTCGCCAATCTCCGTTGCGGTCCGGTCACCGCGACGGCAGACAAGCCCGGCACCGGTTGAGGAAAGAGAGACAGTGTGCCGTCGTCGGCGACGAAGCACACGTTCGTCTCGTCCACCTCCAACCGCTGATCCAACGTCGAAGTCCACGTTGGACCAAAGTGCTGTCCTGCCCGGAAAGACGAGATGTGCAGCCGCTTCAGCACCAAGGGCAGCACGCCCGCGAGTTCGACATCGGTCTGTGCGAGCACCATGCCACCGGTGGCGACGTCGATCGGATCGCCGGTCGTTGTTCTCTCGGAAGCCGGAACCCGGTGTTCTGGGGCATCTGGATGTTTCGTGAAGGTCTTGAGGACCTTGCCGACCCCACCGGTGACGATGCCCCCCAAGAACTCGCCGGTGAGCCTGCCCAGCCCCACTTCACCGCGCCCGTTGGCGAAATCGTCCCACGAGACCATCGCCTTGAGCGTTTCGACAGGATGGGTGACGGCGTGCGCCATCGCCGCCACCGTCGCCGCAGGGTCGGCGAACGCGTCGGCGATTCCCGTGAATGTGCCAGCGAAACCTTCCCAGATAGCCCCGTAGAAGTTCGCATCGATCTGCGCCTGGGAATCCTGGGGAGCTACCGCCGCCTCTTCCCTCAGCGCCGAAGCGGCACGATCGCCCGCTCCGATCAACTCCTGCCGAGCCAACCGCAGCATGTCCCGGGCGGCCTGCCGCCTTTCCTCGCCAGGATCGGCGAAAGGCGGTACCTCACCACCTTGGGCGTCCGCGACGGCTCGCTCGTGGTCCGCTTTCGCCTGACGGGTGGCAGCTTCCCCTTCTTCCCACAAGCGAACGGCCTCGGCAGCCTCGCCTTGGGCCCACCGCAGTACGCGCGCGTACTCCTCGAGTGCGGTAGCCCCAGCTTTCAGTGAATCCTCACCATCGAACCAGCGGGGAACATCCGTCTGGTGCTGCTCGTGCCAGAGGTCAGCGGCTTCACCGCTCCATCCGCCAGCATCGATTCGTTGCAGCGCTCGTCCGGTCTCAGACGCCTTGCTCGCTCGCTCCCGGATAAACTGCGCGTTCGACTCGATCCCGGCCGGGTCTCCGGGCACCAGCAGCGTTGGCTCAGTGGTCTGCCCCAACTCTAAAGTCATCGGGACATCCCCGGGATCGTCGTCGGCTGCACCACATCGATCCCCGGATCAACCGACAGCGCATCCGCACCAGCCTGATCAGCTTCCCGATACGCCTTGGCGGCTTCACCGAGCGAATAACTCATCCGGGTAGCGCGGTCGCACAACGCGTCCAAACCGACCGACCAACGGTCGCAGAACTCCGCCAAAGCCGCTTGCAGACCAGCGTGTCCGTACGACTCGCTATCGCCCGGTAACTCACTCAACTCCGAGTTGTCTTGCCCAGCAACGAGTTCATCCATGTTCTTCGCCGCTGTTTCCAACAACTCGATTTCGACGTGAAAGCCGTTGCCGTCCAAGCTCACCGCACCCCGCCCCTGAGGAGTCGTTCATTTCCTGTGAGAGGCTGCCTGCCGCGCCGACGCCGTACGCTTCCACTCCCGCTCAAGCGCGTAAAAATCGTCAACCCGCGGCAGCAACGGCAACCGATGCTCATCATCCGGATCCACCATCACGCCCACACCGGCCGGCACCAACTCCAAGAAGTCCGCACCCGGCATCGCCATGTAGTCGCACTCACCTGCACGAGCAGCAAGCCGCTCCGAACTTGAAAACGCCAACGTCCACCGGCCCCGGCGCCCCACATCAGTCACGAACACACCGGGCTTCTCCGGACGCTGAGCGAAAACCACCGCCTGCGCGAACGCCGCATAGAACGCCTTGAGAGGGCGCTGATCTGCACAGACTGCTCGTGCGACAACCGCCAAATCTGGTTCCCCATCCCCCACAGCAAGTACCACGCACGGGACCCTACCCACGAACATGGCGACGACGCCATCGGCCATTAGCGCCGTGATCGACACCACTACTCGTGACTCGCCGAACCAACGAGCCGCGGCGTACTGTCACGAAGGTATTGGCCCCATGGTCAGCCAAAAACCGCGCGGCCAAGTCCTGGTCAAACGCTCACGCCGGCACTTGGACCGCTCGTTATCGCCATGCCGAAGCGTCGCCCACTCAGCAAGGCGGGCCGAACCGAGGACCGCCAACTCATCGTCCTCGATCCGAACCACCATCGGCTGCTCGGCGCTGTGGGTGTCGAAGCAATTCCAGGGACGTCCGCGCTTACATGGGGTCGCCGTAGCACTGGGGAAGATCGGGCGAATATGCCGCTGAACTGCGGTGATCAGACTCGTTGGCCATTCGGGTAGTCCCGTGGCCGGGCTGAGCGGAGCCTTTTGCTACCAAGCCGAATCGCTCGTCGAGTGCAGCAGGAGCCCTTCACCGGCCAGTCAGCCGGTCCCCGTAGTACCGCTGGATTTCCCGTTCGGTACACGGACAGCCGGGGTCGTCGGCTTCGAGCGGTTGGCAGCAGGGCACGCCTTGTTTCCGCGGGATGATGCACAGGCGACAGCCGTCACACCTCGGTTTCCACGTCGAATTCGGCGTTCAACTCCACACCGTCGTCACCTCGCGCACGCACCCCAGGAGAGGGTGCACACGCCCCCGACAGCTTCCGGCCCGACCGGAAGCTGGTTCACCCGAGCCTGCAGTGCTGTTCCTGGCAGGTGGTAGCTCATACGCGGCATGTGCTTCGAGCGCTGGTGAACGAATTCCTTTCCGGGGACTAGGCGATCGGGGTCTTCGAGTAGATGGCTCCCGTCATCGCTTCGATGCTCAAGGTCTAGTGGAGGGTGTTCGTCGAGGTCGAAGTTGATGTAGCGGGACGCGTCGGGAACGACAAGTGCGCTGATCGCGGGCCAGTTCCCGGCGAACTCGGTGAGAACCATGCCCGTGTACACCGCTAGGGCGTCATCGAGCACGGGAACATCGACCTCGGCGACCTCATAGCCGGCGTCGGCGAGCGCACCGGCAGCGGCATCTACGGCGTTCACCGGGTTCAACACTCTCCACTCAGATACGCCTAGGACTCGGCTAGCGACTTGCACGGGATGACCTTCCGAGGCCATTACCAGGCACCGTCGGCTAACAGGCACCGCCGGACAGAACGGGCATCCTGCCGCCGGGCGGGTCGGACCAGCCATCACAGCCCGGCAGCGGCGAGCCCAGGGGTGCAAACACGGCCGAAAGCGCACGAAGCTCACCCGATCCGACCAATGACGCCGTTTCAGCCGCGGCCAGGCTGATGATCGTGCCCTTACCGCGGCGAGAGCACCACCCTGCCGTCGATCATCGCCGAGTCGTCGCCTGCCGATTCCGCTGATGAATCAGCGGGGCGTCGCGCCGCAGGTCAGCCCGTCAGGTCTCCGTCCCTCTCGTTGACCGCCGCGTAGTGGCTGAGCTTGTCCATGTCCACCGTGACACCGAGGCCCGGGCCCTCCGGGAGGCGGAGGCTCCCTTCGGTCAGGTTGAGGGGCTGGACGATGTCGTCGGCGTGCAGGTAGTACATGCTGTCGATCGCTCGGGACAGGACCGGCGTGCTGGCCACCACGGCGAGATGCGCCGCCGTGGCGATGCCGAGTTCACCGCCGGAGTGCAGGTTCATGCCGAGGCCGAACGTTTCGCAGTGCGCGGCGAGCGCCTTGGTCGCCGAGATGCCGCCCCACTTGTAGACGTCGCCGTGGATGACGTCCACCGCGTTCAGCCGCACGGCGGGGGCGAATTCCTCGAACCGGACGACGCACATGTTGGTGCACAACGGGATTCGCACCTTCGCGCGCACCTGGCTCATGCCCTCGATGCCCGTGCAGGGGTCTTCGAGGTATTCCAGGTCGAGCTCTTCGAGTGCGATCCCGGCGCGGATCGAGTCCGGCACGGACCAGGCCGCGTTCGGGTCCACCCGCAGGTTCACCCCCGGCAGGGCCGCGCGCAGGGCGCGCATGATCGCCACGTCGCCCTCTACATCGGTGGTGCCCTTGAGCTTGACGGCGCTGAAACCGCCCTCGGCCACGATCTTCGCCGCGTGCTCCGCGAGCGCGCGCGGGAGGTCCTGCGCCCCACCGGCATCGGCCCGGGTGATCAGCGCCGTGATGGGGACCTCCTCGCGCACCGCGCCACCGAGCAGGTCGGTGACCGCTTGACCGGTGGCCTTGCCCATCGCGTCCCAGCAGGCGACGTCGATCGCGGCGATCGCCGCGTACCCCAGGTAGCCGTGGAAGAACGGCACCATGTGCTGCTTGCGGTGGAAGGCCTCCAGCGCGAACGGGCTGGTGCCGATGAGCCCGTCGGCCATCGTCGCGATGATCGCCGCGACCGGGCGGCCCCACATGGTCTCGCCCCAGCCTTCGATCCCGGAGTCGGTGCGTATGCGCACCACCGTGCGGGTCTCGCCCGTCTTGGTCTCGAAGGAACTGGTGAACGGGCTGGTCAACGGGAGGTTCACGACCCACACGTCGACATCGGTGATCTTCAAGGTGCTGCCTCGCTCAGCTCGTCGCCGCGTCGAACGCGCGGATCGCCTCGGCCAGTCCCCTGGCCCGGTTGGTCATCAGCTGCCGGCCGCGGTCGGCGTCGGCCCCAGATGCGTCGTCGGTGGATCCGCCGACCCTGGCCCACTCCCCGTGCCGCTCGACGGTCAGGCCCGGGTGCGGCGGCCGGTGGAACAGCGGCGGTGGATCGACCCGTTCCCGCGCCGGGATCGGGGTGCGGACCAGCTCCGACCGGGCCGCCAGCATCAGGGAGGTCTCGAACCAGCCCGCGTGGCCGGGCGACGCCTCAGGTCCGTCGTCGTCGCCGGGGGTCACGGACCAGTAGGAGCAGGCGGCCAGCGACACATCGGCCCGCAGCGCGAACTGCTTGACCGCGAGCCGCATCACCTCCTCGTTGCCGCCGTGCCCGTTGACGATCATGATCCGGCGGAATCCGCTGGTGACCAACGAATCCAGCACGTCGGCCAGCACCGCGCCGAGGGTTTGCGCGGACAGCGAGACGGCGGCGGCGAAGAGGTGGTGCGGGCTGTGCCCGAACGGCAGGTGCGGCAGTCGCACCACCGTCGGCCCGTCGTCGCCGAGCAGCTCAGCCGCGCCGTCGATCGCTGCGTTGACGAGCATCGTGTCCGTGCCCATTGGCAGGTGTTCGGCATGCTGCTCTTGCGAGCCGATGGGCAGCAGGGCGATCCCCGTCGCGCCCGCTTCGCGCACCTCGCGCCAGGTCAACTCCGTCAGTTCCAACACTGCTATCCCTCCGGATCAATGCCGTGGCAGAGTCTGGTCATGGAAAACGCCCGTCCCGCATTGCGGCTGGTGACCGAACCGTCGGCGGCATCGGCACCCCGGACGCTGGGCGCCGTGGAGCTCGTGCCCGGCCGGGTGCGCGCGGCGCTGCTGGACGTCTCCGGCACCGTGCTTCAGCGCGCGGAAGCGCCGTACTCCCCGACGGCCGACCGGGGCGAGATCGACGCCGCGCTCGGAAGCGCCGTCGAGGCCTGCTTCCGCGGCACCCGGCCGCTGGGCGTGGGCGTGGCCGCGGCCGGGCTCGTCGACCCGGACCGCGGAACGATCATCGAGGTCAACGACGTGCCCGCGCTCCACGGCTATCCGGTCACCGATGTCGTGGGCGGCCTCGTCGGTGTTCCCGTGCACGTCGAGCACCGCGCCCGCCTGCAGGTGCTCGGTGACCGGTGGTTCGGCCCGGGCCGGGGCAGGAAGGCGTTCGCGTCGGTGTCGACCGGGGACGTGCTCGGCGTCGGATTGTTGTACGACGGCCAGGTGGTCGCCCCGTCCGGTGGTCGCAGCGGGGCGCACATGACGGTCGCCGCGAGCGGCGAGCAGTGCACCTGCGGCGCGCACGGCTGCTGGAAGACCGTGGCCACCACGCGGTGGCTGCGCGCCCGAGCGGCCTCCGCCGGGCTCGGGGACGCCGGGACGCTGCATTCGTTGGCGCAGAGCGCGGATCCGACGGCCACCGCTCTGATCGACGAGTACGCGGCGAACCTCGCGCTCGGGTTGGTCAACATCCAGCAGCTGTTCGCCCCGGGCCTGTTCGTCCTGCACGGCGAAGCGCGGCAGGGCGGCGAGCGGTTCCGGGAGCGGATCGAGCAGCGCCTGCGGGTGGACTCGACGTGGACGACCGGGGAACGCCCGCAGGTCCTCGTGAGCGAGACCTCCGACGACGAGGTCGCCCTGCTCGGCGGCGCGGGCCTGGTGCTGTCGCACGGCTAGCGCCGCACCGCGGGTCGCGGACTGGTTTTCCGGCGGCTTCGCGCGAAATCGCCGCTCGGCACGCGTAGAGAACGGCGGTTTCGCGCGAAATCGCCCACCTCCCGGAGATTCGGTATCGCGGTCGAGGTTCAAGCGCTGGTCTCCTCCGCTCGGCGCGTCGCACGCCTGCGCCGGGCCAGCCGCGGATCCGGATGCGGCACGGCGTCGAGCAGTTCGCGGGTGTAGGAGTGCTGCGGCGACCGGAACAGCGACTCCGCCTCGCCCACCTCGACGATCCGGCCGTGGCGCATCACCGCCACCCGGTCGGCGACCTGGCGGACCACGGCGAGGTTGTGCGACACGAACACGTAGGTCAGGTGCAGCCGATCCTGCAGGTCCGCGAGCAGGTCGAGGACCTGGGCCTGCACCGACACGTCGAGCGCGCTCGTCGGTTCGTCGAGCACCACCACGCGCGGCTCCAACGCGAGAGCGCGGGCAATGGAGATCCGTTGCCGCTGGCCGCCGGAGAACTCGTGCGGGTACCGGTCCTGGACGTCCCGGGCCAGGCCGACCGCTTCGAGCAGGTCGCCGACGCGTTCCCGCCGCCGCGCCCACCCCTTCCGCCCGCGGGCCTCGGGATCGTGGGTGACCAGCGGCTCGGCCACGATCTCGGTCACCCGCATGCGCGGGTTCATGCTCGAGTACGGGTCCTGCAAGACCACCTGCATCTGCCGTCGGACGTCGCGCAGTCGCGCGGGGGTCAGCTCGGCGAGGTCCTGCCCGTCGAAGTGCACGCTGCCCGCGGTCGGTTCGGCCAGGCGCAGCAGCAGGCGGATGAGCGTGGTCTTGCCCGACCCGGATTCGCCGACCAGCGCGAAGGTTTCGCCTTCGGCCACCGACAGCGAGACGCCGTCGACGGCGACGACGCCACCGGCGAACTCCTTGCGGATCCCCTCCAATTCCAGCAATGTCATGCCAGCTCCAATCGCGGGGTGGCCCGCAGCAGCTGCCGCGTGTAATCCTCCGCCGGGTTGTCGAAGACGTCCTCCACGTCCCCGGTCTCCACCACGGCGCCGCGGTTCATCACCACGACGCGGTCGGCGACCTCGGCGACCACCCCGAGGTCGTGGGTGATCATCAGGACGGCCATGCCGTGGCGCTCCTGCAGGTCGAGCAGGAGGTCGAGGATCTGACGCTGCACGGTGACGTCCAGCGCCGTCGTCGGCTCGTCGGCGATGAGCAGCCGCGGACGGCCCACCAGCGCCATCGCGATCACCACGCGCTGCCGGAGGCCGCCGGAGAGCTCATGCGGGTACTGCCGCGCACGGCGTTCCGGGTCCGGGATGCCGACCTCTTCCAGTGCGCGGATGGCCGCCCGCCGGGACTCGCCGCGCGCGGTGCCCTGGTGCCGCCGGAGGACCTCGGCGACCTGCTCACCGACCCGCTTGAGCGGGTTGAGGCTGGTCATCGGGTCCTGGAACACCATGGCGACGTCGTTGCCCCGGATGCGCCGCATGTCGCGTTCGGACAGCGCGAGCACGTCGCGGCCGTCGAGCAGGACCTCGCCGCCGGTGTAGACGCACGGCGGAACCGGGTTGAGGCGCAGCACCGACGAGGCGGTCACGCTCTTGCCGCTGCCGGATTCCCCGACCATGGCGAGGGTTTCGCCCGCGTCCAGCCGCAGGCTCACGTCGCGGACGGCGGCGACCGTCTCGCTCGCCAGCGCGAAGTCGACGCAGAGGTTGTTGATCTCCAGGAGAGCGTTCATCGGCGGTACGCCTTCGGATCCGCGACGTCGCGCAGGGCGTCGCCGGTGACGTTGATGGAAAGGGAGGTGAGCATCAGGGCGAGCCCGGGGAAAACCGCGACCCACCAGGACGTGCCCAGGTACAGCTGACCGTCGGAGAGCATCGCGCCCCAGGTGACGATCTCCTTCGGCACGCCGAGCCCGAGGTAGCTCAGCGACGACTCGGCGACCACCGCTGCGGCGACGTGCAAGGTGCCGATCGTGGCCAGCGGCGCCATCACGTTGGGCAGCAAGTGCCTTCGCATGATCGTGAGATCGCGGACGCCGATGGCGCGCGCCTCTGTGATGAATTCGCGCGTCCGCAGCGAAAGCACCTCCGACCGGACGACGCGGGCGTAGGCGACCCAGCCGGTGAAGCCGAGAACGAGGATCACGTACCACAGCCCGGAACCGAGGAACCCGACGATGGCCAGCGCCAGCAGGATCGACGGGAACGCCAACTGGACGTCGGCCACCCGCATCAGCACCCGGTCCAGCCACCCGCCGCGGAAGCCGGCGACGAGCCCGGCCGCCGCCCCGATTACCCCGGCCAGCAGCGCGGCGCTCGCGCCGACCAGCAGCGAGACGCGCGAGCCGTAGATCACCCGCGACAGCACGTCGCGGCCGAGCTGATCGGTGCCGAGCAGGTGCGCGCCGTCTCCTCCGGTCAGCCACGCCGGCGGCCGGAGGCGGACCAGCAGGTCTTGTGCGTTGGGATCGTGCGGGGCGATCAGCGGCGCCAGCAGCGCGGCGGCGACGATGAGCGCCAGCACGCCGAGCGCAGCGGCGGCGAGCCGGTTGCGCAGCAGGGATCGTGCCATCACGAATCCCGTGGCGCGCTTGGACGTTTGCACGGTGGTAGCTGTCATCGGCTTGTCCGCACTCTCGGGTCCAGCAGGCTGTATGAGAGGTCGACCAAGAGGTTGACCAGCACGAAGGTGGCGGCGAAGAACAGCACGGTGGCCTGCACCAGCGGGAAGTCCCGGTTGGCGATGGCCTCGACCGTGAGCCGCCCGATTCCGGGCCAGGAGAACACCTGCTCGGTCAGGATCGCGCCGCCCAGCAGGCTGCCCACTTCCAGGCCGATCACCGTCACGACCGGCAGGGACGCGTTGCGCAGCCCGTGGGAGAACACCACACCCACCGGCCCGAGCCCCTTGGCCCGCGCGGTCCGGATGAAATCGGAGCCGAGCACCTCGATCAGCGAGGAGCGCAGCAGCCGGGCGACGACCGCCACCGAGTAGACCGCGAGCGTGATCGCGGGCAGCACCAGGTGGGCGAACGAGCCGTACCCCGACGCCGGCAGCACCTGCAGCTGGACGGCGAAGACCAGGACCAGCAGGATGCCCACCCAGAACGGCGGCGTCGACTGTCCGATCAGGACACTCGCCATGACGCCCGTGTCGCTCGCCTTGCCGCGCCGCAGCGCGGCGATGATCCCGGCCGGAATGGCCAGTAGCAGTGTCACCGCGAGCGCTCCGGCGGCGAGTTCCAGCGTCGCGGGCAGCCGCTCGAAGAGCACCTCGCGGACCGGCTGGTCGTAGAACAGCGACGTGCCGAAGTCCAATCGCGGCAGCCCCCGCAGGAAGTCGAGGTACTGCGTCAGCAGCGGCCGGTCCAGGCCGAGACTGGTGCGCAGCGTGGCCTCCTGCTCGGCGGTGGCGTCCGGCGGCAGCAGTGTCTTGACCGGGTCGCCGGAGAGCCGGACCAGGAAGAACGACACGGTCGCGGCGCCCCACAGTACCCCCAAAGCGGTGCCGAGGCGGGCCGCCGCCGCCCGCAGCGGACTTCTGTGGCGACGCCTGATGGCGAGCTCAGACATCGGTGACCTCCGCGCTATCCATGCGCAGCGAGCCGACCGTGCCCGGTGTCCATCGTGGACGCTTGTTGCGCGCGTAGATGTTGTCCAGCTGGTAGAGGGGCACGAACGGCGCTTCGCGCTTGATCAGCCGTTGCAGCTCGCTGAAGGCGCGCTGGCGATCGGCGGGATCCACGGACAACTCCTCAGCGTCGATCAGCCGGTCGGCCTCGGCCGAGGTCCACCTGCTCTGCCGGCGGTCGCTGCGCACGATCGACTGGAGCATGCTGGAGCCGTCCATCGTCCAGACCGTGCTCGCCGACAGGTACATCGGGCCGAGGGCGCGCCGGTTCTGCGAGGTCCGCAGGGCGGTGTAGGTGCCGGGGTCGTGCAGCTGCACCCGGGCCCGGATGCCCGCTCGGGCCAGCAGCCCGGATATCGCCTCGGCGATGTTGGCGTCGGCGTTGGACGCGGCGAGCGTCGTGTCGATGCCATCGGGGTGCCCGGCATCGGCGAGCAGGCGGCGGGCCAGGCCGACGTCGCGTGCGAAGGGCTCGACGGTCGCATCGAACCCGAAGGCTCCATCGGGGATCATGGCCGGGACCGCGCGGCCTTTGCCGTCCAGGACGGCTTCGATCAGCTGCGGCACGTCGATGGCGTGGTTGAGCGCCTGCCGGACCCTGCGGTCCCGCAACTGCGCGTCTTCGGTGTCGAGCGACAGGTACGACGTGCGGATCCCCGGATTGCTGTCGATCACCACCCCGGGGTAGCCGGCCAACTGCTGCGCGGCGTCCGGGGTGAGCCCGGCGACCAGGTCCACCTCGTTGCTCTGCAGCGCGGCCAACGACGACGCCGGGTTGGGGACGGGCCGGAAGACCAGCTCCGCCAGGCTCGGCGGGCCGTTCCAATGGCTCGGGTTGGCGCGCATGCGCAGCTCGTGGTCTCGCCGCCAGGTGGCGAAGCGGAAGGGGCCGGTGCCGATGGGCGCTCGGGCGAACTCCTCGGCCCCGACGTGGTTCAGGTAGGCGGGCGGGACGACGACGCCGCCGAACAGCGAGAGCTTCGCGGGCAGGATCGGATCATGCTGGGTGGTGTGGAGGTCGACGGTCAGCGGGTCGACGACCGAAGCCCCTTCCACGTAGCGCAATTCGACGATCGGCGAGCGCGTCCCCGGGTCGAGCACCCGCTCGATGCTGTACTTCACGGCGGCGGCGTCGCACGGCTCGCCGTTCTGGAAGGTCACGCCGGGGCGCAGGTGGAACCGCCACGTCAAGTGGTCCGTCGCCGCCCACGACAGCGCGAGGCCGGGTGCGAGCCGGTTGTCCGCCCCGCGGGTCGTGAGGGTGTCGAACATGTTGATCAGGATGTTCATGGACACCATGTCGCCCTGCTTTTGCGGGTCCAGCGTCGTGGTGTCCTCCGCTTGCGCCACGCGCAGGACGTTGCCGCCCCCGCCCGTGGCGGTTGCGCACCCCGCGAGCAGCGCCGGGACCGCCAGGGCCGACGCGGCCCGGCCGCCGAGGCGCAACGCGTCGCGGCGCGACAGAGGCCGTCCGGGCACGGGCCACCCCGAAAGGAATCGTTCCATTGAATCGAACCTTCGTTCCGTCAGATGGAATGCGTGTTAAGCTAAGCGACATGGTGAAGGCGGTCAACCCTCAGTCGAGCGGCCCCGAACGCGCCAAGGGCCCCGTGGACAAGGCGCTGGACCTGCTCGGTGCGCTCGTCCGACCAGGCGGCCCGCACCGGCTCGCCGACATCGCGCGGCAGACGGGCCTGACCAAGCCGACGGTGCACCGCCTGCTTCAGACGATGGCCGAAGCCGGCTTCGCGGCAGCAGAAGGCGGCGCCTACCGGGTCGGCCCCCGGCTGCTCGCCATGGCCGCGGCGGCGCTCGCCGACAGCGAGGAGATCCAGTGCGTCCGGCCGGTCCTGGCCGATTTGCAGAGCCGGACGGGCCAGACCGTGCTTTTCGCGGTCCGCCAAGGCGCGGAGGCCCTGTACGTCGAGAAGGTCGAGTCCGCGCACGGCTACCGGATGACCTCACGGGTCGGCGGCGAGGTGCCGCTGTACTGCACGGCGGTCGGACGCGCCATCCTGTCCGCGCTGCCGGACGGCGACGTCGCGGAGATCCTCGGCGGCGAACCTCTTCCTGCTCGCACTCCCCGGACCCTGACCGATCCGGCGGCCATCCGCGAAGCATCGGCGAGCGCGAGCGGCTACTTCGTCGAGGACGAGGAGTACGAGCTCGACGTGCGCAGCATCGCCGCGCCCGTGCTGGACCGCGATGGCCAGGTGTTCGGCGCGATCGGCCTGTCGGGCCTGACGTTCACGCTCGACGACGCCAGCATCGAGGTGTTCGGCCCGATCGTGCGCGCCACCGCGGGCCGGGTTTCCGCTGCTCTCGCGGAAAATTCGCCTGGCCTCGGAGTGATCAAGGGCGGGCGGGTTTGAGCGAGCTGGCACGGATCCTGGCGGAAGCCCGCGACCGGCGGGTGTTCTCCGGGGCGGCGTGGTCGGTCGGCAGCCCGGACGGTGTGGTGGACTCGGGGTGGATCGGGACCCGCTGGTGGGGCGGTCCGGGACTGAACGGCGAGGACCTGTGGGACCTGGCCTCGGTGACGAAGCCCGTTGTCGGCCTCGCGGTCATGGCGCTCGCCGAGCGCGGCGCGCTCGGGATCGAGGAGACGATCGCGGACCACCTCCCCGAATACCGCGGCGGCGACAAGGCGACCGTGACGATCGGCCAGCTGCTCGCCCACACTTCCGGGCTGCCCGGAAAAGTGCCGCTGTACCGGGACAACCCCACCCGCGAGGCGCTGCTGCGCGCCGTGCGGAACCTGCCGCTGCGCGCTGCGCCGGGCGAGCGCGTGGAGTACTCGTCGCAGGGTTTCATCATCCTCGGCCTGATCGCCGAAGCGGCGGCGGGCAAACCGCTCGACGCACTGGTGGACGAGCTCGTGTGCACCCCGATCGGCATGACCCGAACCGGGTTCAACCCTCCTGCCGCGCAACGGGAAACAGCCGTCGCGACCGAGGAGTGCCCGTGGCGAGGCCGGGTCGTCAGGGGCGAGGTGCACGACGAGAATGCCGTCGTCCTCGGCGGAATCGGGGGCCACGCCGGTGTTTTCGCTCCGCTGTCGGATCTGGAACGCCTGGGCCGAGCGCTCGCCGACCACGGGACGGGCCTGCTGTCGCCGGACACCTTCGCCCGCATGACCGCTTGCCACACCGACGGGCTGGCGCTTCGACGCGGCCTGGCCTGGCAAGGGCTCGACCCGTCGGTATCACCCGTCGGTCAAGCGCCAGGGCCGGATTCCTTCGGGCACACCGGATTCACCGGCACGAGCATCTGGGTGGACCCGGCGACGCGGCGCTACTTCGTGCTGCTGACCAACCGAGTGCACCCCTCGCGCGAGAACGCGGGGATCGAGCCGGTGCGCCGCCGGTTCCACGACGCCGCAGTCGCCTTCTAGAATTCGCTCCAGACCATCGGTAGAAAAGGAACGCTGCATGACCAAGCAGGAGATCCGCACCGACGCCGCGCCGCGACCGGCAGGTGCATACAGCCAGGGCATCGTGGCCGGCGGCTTCCTCCACACCGCCGGATTCGGCCCGAAGGACCCGAAGACGGGCGAGGTGGCCGAGACGGTCGGCGAGCAGACCGCCCAGGTCCTGCGCAACGTCCAGGCTGTGCTCGCCGAACAGGGCCTCACCCTGGACGACGTGGTGAAGTCGACGGTGCACCTGCAGAACCTCAAGGCGGACTTCGCCGAGTTCAACGCGGCCTACGAGTCGTTCTTCACCGCCCCGTACCCGGCGCGCACAACGGTCGGCTCAGACCTGATGAACATCCTGGTCGAAATCGACGTAGTCGCAAAACTCCGCGACTGAGCACGACCTTCCCGGTCTCGGCACCGCGAGCGGCCAGATGGCGATAGGCGCCCTCTGACCTGGGATGATGTTGGTTGCTGAAGCCGAATCATCTCGTGGGAGAGTGCACCTATCCGGTGAGCGGAATGGATATCGAGTAACTCCAGGCCCAACCGGTGCTGCGGACCGGCGCCCGCTGGCACCACGACCTGGAGTTCGGGTCCGTCTCCTTCCGGCGCGGCACCCGCACCGTGATCGACGACCTGTCGTTGTCGGTACCTGCGGGGCAGCGGCTAGCCGTGGTCGGGCCGTGGGGTGCGGGTAAGAGCACATTGCTGCAGCTGCTCGCGCGGTTCTACGACCTCGACGCGGGCGTGGTGCGCGTGGGCGGTGTCGATGTGCGCGCGACCGACACCGAGGTGTTGATCGCGCAGATCGCCATCGTCTTCCAGGACGTCGACCTCTTCGACGGCACCATCGAGGAGAACGGGCGCCTCGGCCGTCCCGACGCCGACGACGCCGCCGTTCGGGCGGCAGCGACCGCGGCGCGACTGGACGACGTGATCGAGCGGCTGCCCAGCGGATGGGCGACGAACGTCGGCGAGGGCGGTGCACTGCTGTCGGGTGGCGAGCGCCAGCGCATCTCGATCGCGCGAGCGCTGCTGACGGACGCGCCCATCGTGCTGCTGGACGAGGTGACCTCCGCGCTGGACCCGGTGAACGAGAGGGCCGTCCACGAGGGCGTCGAGGCCGGACGGTGGTGATGGTGGCGCACCGGGTGCGGACCGTCCAGCGCGCCGATCGCATCGTCTTCCTCGACGGCGGCCGGATCCTGGAGGACGGCAGCCACGACGAACTGCTGCGCCGCGGCGGCCGCTACGCCGGCTACTGGCAGATCTCCAGGACACCGGTGGCAGGTGAATGAGTCGGTAGGTCGCCACACGACTGGCGCCGCTTCCGACAATTCCTTGCCCGACCTGCCACCAGCTGCCTTCGCAGATCAGGTATGCGCCAACCCTTCCCATCGAGGATGATCAACGGTGATTGGCGCAGCCAGCTGGACACTCAGGCCTGGGTGGGCCAGGGGCTTTGCCGGAGGGCCGAGGCCTGCCGCTGCGGTGCGCCACGGCGCGGTCCTATGCCAAACTGGTTGTGTTGTCCTGACGTCGGCTGGATCTTGAGCCGTGGCTGACCGCTTGGTCGTGCGTGGCGCGCGTGAGCACAACTTGCGCGGCGTGGGTGTCGACCTGCCTCGGGACAGTTTGATCTTGTTCACGGGTCTGTCCGGTTCCGGCAAGTCCTCCCTGGCGTTCGACACGATCTTCGCGGAAGGCCAGCGCCGATACGTGGAGTCGCTGTCGGCGTACGCGCGCCAGTTCCTGGGCCAGATGGACAAGCCGGACGTGGAAGTCATAGAAGGCCTCTCACCCGCGGTGTCGATCGATCAGAAAGCAACCAGCCACAACCCGCGGTCGACGGTGGGCACCGTCACCGAGGTCTACGACTACCTGCGGCTGCTGTACGCCCGCGTGGGCGAGCCGCACTGCCCGGTCTGCGGCGAGCGGATCAGCAGGCAGACCCCGCAACAGATCGTCGACCAGGTGCTGGCCCTGCCCGAGCGCACCCGGTTCCAGGTGCTGGCGCCGGTGGTGCGCGGGCGCAAAGGGGAGTACGCGGAACTGTTCGCCCGCTTGCATTCGCAGGGGTACGCGCGTGTGTCGGTGGACGGCGAGGTGCACCACCTCGACGACGTGCCGAGGCTGAAGAAGCAGGAGAAGCACTCCATCGAAGTGGTCATCGACCGGCTCGTGGTCAAACCGGGGGCGAGGCAGCGCTTGACGGAGTCGGTGGAAGCAGCCCTGCGGTTGGCGGACGGAGTCGTGATCGTGGAGTTCGTCGACCAGCCGCCGCGGTCGCGGGACCGGCAGTGGTCGTTCTCGCAGAACCTCGCGTGTTCCCGCGGCCACCCCATCGGCGTGCAGGACTTCGAGCCGCGGTCCTTCTCCTTCAACTCCCCGTACGGCGCATGTCCGGAGTGCACCGGGATCGGGGTGCACCGCGAGATCGACCCGGAACTGGTGATCGCGAATCCCGAGCTGTCGCTGGCGGATGGTGTCGTGGCGCCGTGGCAGGGCGGTCAGACCAGCGAGTACTTCCAGCGCCTGCTGAGCTCCTTGGCCGACGCCCGCGGCTTCTCGATGGACACCCCGTGGCGGCGGCTGCCCGCGAGGGTCCAGAAGGCGGTGCTCTACGGCTCCGACGACCAGATCCACGTGCAGTACCGCAACCGCTACGGCCGACGGCGGTCCTACTACGCCCGCTTCGAAGGAGTGATTCCGTTCCTGGAGCGCCGCTTGGAGCAGACCGAGTCGGACTACGTGCGCCAGCGGTACGAGGGTTACCTGCGGGAAGTGCCCTGCCCGGAGTGCGCGGGCACCCGCTTGAAACCGGAAGTCCTCGCCGTCACGCTGGAGCACAAGACGCTGGGGAAGCGCTCGATCGCCGAGGTGTCCGCGCTGTCGGTGGCGGGCTGCGCCGAATTCCTGCGCGGCCTGGTCCTCGGCCGCCGCGAACGCGCGATCGCAGGCCGGGTGCTCTCGGAAACCCAGGCGCGCCTGGGTTTCCTGCTCGATGTCGGGCTGGACTACCTGTCGCTGGATCGCCCGGCGGGCACGCTCGCCGGAGGAGAGGCCCAGCGGATCCGCTTGGCCACGCAGATCGGCTCCGGGCTGGCCGGGGTCCTCTACGTGCTGGACGAACCTTCGATCGGCCTGCACCCGCGGGACAACCACCGCCTGCTCGCGACGCTGACCCGGCTGCGGGATCTGGGAAACACGCTGATCGTCGTCGAACACGACGAGGACACCATCCGCGCCGCCGACTGGGTCGTGGACATCGGTCCCGGCGCGGGTGAGCACGGCGGGACGATCGTGCACAGCGGTCCGCTGGACACCTTGCTGGCCAACCAGAAGTCGCTGACCGCCGAATACCTGACGGGTCGCCGCAAGATCCCGGTGCCGACCGTGCGACGTGCGGTCGACCTGAAGCGCGTCCTGACGGTCCACGCGGCGCGCGAGCACAACCTGCGCAGCATCGACGTGTCCTTCCCGCTGGGCTGCATGATCGCCGTGACCGGGGTTTCCGGCTCGGGGAAGTCCACTTTGGTCAACGACATCCTCTACAACGGACTGGCCCGGAAGCTGCACGGCGCCCGCGCGGTGCCGGGAAAGCACGACTCCATCACCGGAATCGACAACCTCGACAAGGTCGTCCACGTCGACCAGTCGCCGATCGGCCGCACGCCGCGTTCCAACCCCGCCACCTACACCGGGGCGTTCGATCCCATCCGCAACCTGTTCGCCGCCACCACCACGGCCAAGGTCCGCGGTTACCGGCCGGGGCGGTTCTCGTTCAACGTGCGGGGCGGACGCTGCGAAGCATGTGCCGGCGCCGGAACCATCCGGATCGAGATGCAGTTCCTCCCCGACGTGTACGTGCCGTGCGAACAGTGCGGCGGGGCCCGCTACAACCGCGAAACCCTGGACGTGCGCTACAAGGGGAAGACGATCGCGGAGGTCCTGGACATGCCCATCGAACAGGCGATGGAGTTCTTCGGGGCGTTGCCGGGCATCGCCCGCCGCCTGCGCACGCTGGTCGACGTCGGCATGGGGTACGTGCGACTGGGGCAGCCCGCGCCGACGTTGTCCGGTGGCGAGGCGCAGCGGGTGAAGCTGGCCACGGAGCTCACCCGGCGTTCGAACGGGGGCACCGCGTACATCCTGGACGAGCCCACCACGGGACTGCACTTCGATGACGTCCACAAGCTGCTCGACGTGCTGCAACGGCTGGTGGAAGTCGGCAACACGGTGATCGTCATCGAGCACAACATCGAGGTGGTCAAGACCGCCGACTGGATCATCGACCTGGGACCCGAGGCCGGATCGGCCGGCGGTCGTGTGGTCGCCACGGGCACTCCCGAAGCGGTCGCCGACGACGAGACCAGCTACACCGGGCAGTTCCTGCGCCGTGCGCTCGCTTCTTGAAGCCAGATCAAGAGATTCGGAGGTAGCGATGTTCAACAGCCCGGAGGAGATCCTCCGGTTCATCTCCGATGAGGGCGTGAAGTTCATCGATGTCCGGTTCTGCGATCTGCCCGGCATCATGCAGCACTTCGCCGTGCCCGCCAAGACGTTCGCCGCCGAGATCTTCGACGAAGGCATCGCCTTCGACGGGTCGTCGGTGCGCGGATTCCAGGCGATCCACGAGTCCGACATGCTCCTGTTGCCCGACACCTACACCGCTCGACTGGACCCGTTCCGCGCCAAGAAGACGTTGAGCCTCAACTTCTTCGTGCACGATCCGTTCACGCTGCAGCCCTACAGCCGCGACCCGCGCAACATCGCGCGCAAAGCAGAGCAGTACCTGGCCGACTCCGGCATCGCCGACCTGGCCTACTTCGGGCCGGAAGCCGAGTTCTACCTCTTCGACTCGGTGCGGTTCGCGAATGCGGAGAACACCTCGTTCCACGAGATCGACGCCATCGAGGGCTGGTGGAACACCGGCCGCGCCGAGGACGGGGGCAACCAGGGTTACAAGATCAAGTACAAGGCGGGTTACTTCCCGGTCCCGCCCACCGACCACCTGGCGGACCTGCGCGACGAGATCGTGCTGAACCTGATCGATGCGGGTTTCACCGTGGAGAAGGCCCACCACGAGGTCGGCACCGCGGGCCAGGCCGAGATCAACTACAGGTTCAACACGCTGCTGCACGCCGCGGACGACCTGCAGCTCTACAAGTACACCGTGAAGAACACCGCGTGGCGGCACGGCAAGACGGCCACGTTCATGCCCAAGCCGCTGTTCGGCGACAACGGTTCCGGCATGCACACCCACCAGTCGTTGTGGAAGAACGGAAAGCCGTTGTTCTACGACGAGACGGGCTACGCAGGGCTCTCCGATCTCGCACGGCACTACATCGGCGGCATCCTGCACCACGCGCCGAGCCTGCTGGCGTTCACCAACCCCACGGTGAACTCGTACCACCGCATGGTGCCCGGCTTCGAGGCGCCGGTGAACCTGGTCTACTCCCAGCGCAACCGCTCGGCCTGCATCCGCATCCCGGTGACGGGCGCCAGCCCGAAGGCCAAGCGCATCGAGTTCCGCTGCCCGGACTCCTCCGGAAACCCGTACCTGGCCTTCGCGGCGATGATGCTCGCCGGCCTGGACGGCGTCGCGAACAAGATCGAGCCGCCCGAACCCATCGACAAGGACCTCTACGAGCTACCTCCGGAGGAGGCCGCCGATGTCGTCCAGGTTCCGTCCTCGCTGGACGCGGTGCTGGAAAGCCTCGTGGCCGACCAGGATTTCCTGCTGCGCGGCGACGTCTTCACCCCGGACGTGATCGAGACCTGGATCGCTTTCAAGCGGGAGCACGAGATCGACCCCCTGCGACTGCGCCCGAACCCGTACGAGTTCGAGCTGTACTACGACGTTTAGCGGCTTCCGCTGCTGACAGCCTGCGCCAGGCTTCCGCCATCGACCCACTCCGCGAACACCCGGGGAATTTCGTTGATCGTGCGGACGTACGCACAGCTGACCGTGTGCGGATGCAGCCCCAACGCTACCCATGTGCCGAAGCTGCTGCGCTCTTTCGGCGTGCGTACCAGCTCGGGGCGCGGTGTCTTCACTGCCAGATCCGTCTGCCAGCCGAGGTGGCGAACCCGGTGCACGAGGCCCATGCCGCCGCTGTTCACTACGCCGCGCACCTCGTACAGACCGAGCACGACCTCGCCCGGCTCCCAGCGCCAGATTCGCTCGGACTCCACGGCGTCAGTCGGCCAGCGCGACAAACAGCGGACTGCCGAGCAGCACCGCCATGCCGTCGTGGACGTCGAGTTCGGGGTACGGGCTTGGCCCGTGCATGAGGCGTTCGGCGAGGAACTCCACCTCTTGCTGATCGCCACACATCAGCCAGTTCGCCATGTGGGCCGAAGCGAGCGCGCTTGTCGGCGCCGTATCTTCGTCGAGCAGCGCACACCCGAGACGCGGCGCGTCCGCCGGTCGGCACGGGCCGGAGTCGGCGATCCTGCGCGAGTTCGAACAGTTTTACAACTCCCACCGCCCACACCAGGGCATCGCGAACGCCCGCCCGCTACGCCCCTTGCCCGTGCCAGTCGCCAATCCGCAGCAGCCCGATTCCCCCAACATACGTCGACACGACCGGCTCGGTGGCATCCTCCACGAGTACCGACGCGCAGCATGACCTGCACGGATGCGGTTTTCGGCAAGGGCAAGGTGCTGACAAGCCGCGCCTGATCGAATCCATGACCCGTCAGATCATGGGTAGCCCGACGTAAAGCGTCGCCGCGTGTGGGGTCCTATCCTCGAAAGGGTCGAGGCAGTCCCGGAGCAAGGCGACGTCCAAAGACCGGCTGGGGCTGGTGTCAGCTCGTCGGCGTTGGAGCGGCGGCCATGGATCCTAAGCTGGTAGCAACTCTCCTAGGCATAGTCGGAACTGTCGTCGGTGTCATGCTGGGCTATGGCCTCCAAGAGCGAGCAGCACAACGCCGTAGGGTGATCGAGTCGGTCCACCGGGCGTTAACGCTTGCCCGGGAGTTCCAGCAAGACGTCCTCGAATTCGGGATCAGCTTCGTTACCCTGAGCGACCTACCAGAACCTGGCCCGGAGGACGCCTCGGAAGCGGCGCGCCAATTCGGTCTCGATTACCACTTCAAGCTGCTCAACGAGGCCGACGCGCGGCTGCGCCAAACCGAGCGGGAGCTGCTTCGTGTGGGGGTGGACCTTTCGCTGTACACCGACCTGCACCGTGCAGGCGGCGATACCGTCACCTTCTTCGACATTATCGCTGACGAGTTGTGCGGGCAGGGAGTACGTGAGCCGATCGCCGAAGCAAGCGACAAGGCCGATATCTTTGATCTCGTCTTTCGTGTCGGCGTTATGGTTCGCGGGTTCGAGGAGCAAGCAGCAGCCTATTTGCGGAAGCGGCACCGATGGCGTGGGAGGACGCCGGAAGCGGTAGTGCTCGGCGCCCCGCGAGAGGTCTCCGAGTCCTTTGAATCCGGTTACAGGCCCCGCAACTCTAGCGGCGCTGAAGACCCCCCGCCCAATGCCTCCCGACCTTGATCGGTGCCAGCCTTTCGGTGGCCCGGCTCGTGTCGGCCACCGTCACCACTCCACGTTAAGCAATCCCCGAGAACCGCCTCGTGCGGTGCACTTTTGGCGTCGTCCCGGTGGGTGCAGGTGAGAAGTTGCCAACCAATTGCCAAAAATCACCCGCAAGCGACCGCAAATAACGGCAGACAAGGCGAAATCGGTAGCCGGAGTCGCGCAGGTAACCAAAGGTGTTGGCAGACAACGGCAAACACTGATGATCATGGAATCGAGATCAGAAGGTTTGGTATTCGAGGCCGTCCAGCGCCTCCAGGTGTGGGTGTCGCTAGCTTGCATGCGGCGCCTACACCTTGCCCTCACAAAACAACGCCATATGACCGCAAGTGACGCATCGCAACAATCATTTGCAATAGTGATTTATGCAGGTGGTGGTAGGTACTAGGTGGCGTCCGTAAGCAACCGGAAGTGTGGCCTCAGAATCCGCGGGTTAAGGGTCGACCCCTGGAGCCCCACCAAGAACCCAGGTCAGATGGCCTGGGTTCTTTGCTGCCGAGCCCCCGTTTGCCAACAATAGTTCGCCCGCGAAGCCCAACGCATCAGCGCTCACGCGGGACTCCCGCCCCGGCCGAACTCATCAGTCTGCGACTGGGTCGGTAGGTGTACAACCTCGTTCCAGACAGCGCTGTACTGGGATCAGCGCGCCGCGCTGATCCGCCGCACGGTGCGGCCGGCGACCAGGTGGATGACGTCGGTGTCGGCCCAGAAGGTAACCGTGACTGGCGGCGGGCACGTAACCGCGTCCCGAAACCGAGCACCCGCTACACGTGCCCTGGAGGCTGTTCGAGCACACGGCGGGACATCCGATAGCACCTGCTCCGAGCGTAAACCCGCCGAGATTCTCGAAGCTCACAAAGCAAATCAGCCTGTCCCGGCGAGGCGTCCCGTATGGGTTCCGGCGGGACAGCGAAAAGCCCTTGCCGCACCCGCTATCGGGAAGCAGGACCCGTGTAGTTAGCGAGCACCTCCGTCCACAGACACAGTCGGTCGCCCACCTGTAACCGCGGAGCTTGTCCAAGGCCGGCGTTCACCACACCCGATGGGCAAGTGTGCTGATGGCCAGCGACCTGATGATCGAGCTCGCCCGGTGGATGATCATCGAGGGCGAGACCCACATCTCCGCGTGATCAGCGCCAGGTGTCCAGCGCACACCGAAACCACCCACGCGGGTGAACAGCGGCGCCTCCCAGAACGCGACCCCATTTCAGACCCGCTAAACCGATCCTCCCAAAAATGCCGAAAGATCGAGACGGCACCCCTAAGGACGATCACCCAAGATCCACATCGAGACACGAAAAAAGCCCGCTGACCTGCACTCTCGTGCCGTGTCAGCGGGCTCTCCCGCGGTCGGGCTGACAGGATTTGAACCTGCGACCCCTTGACCCCCAGAAATGTCCACACGAGACATTCACCTGCGAAAACGAGAAATCGCAGCACAAACCGGTGCAGCTCACTTCCGCTCAGTGCAGTACAACGCGGTTCAAACCCCTACAACCCTCCCATTTCCCTCCCGCTCCCTCCCGCTCCACCCATTCAGACACCGACGCCGGGCAAAACTGGCGACATCGCGTCCGGCGGTGCAGCAACCTGTCCCGACCCGCACCGTCCCACCGTTGGCGCACACTTGACCAGCCAAAACAGTGAATCTGAGAACTACCGTGTCAAGGTAGCGCCCTGCATCGACCTGACCTACACAAATGGAGAACCTACGATGCGCGTGATGGGGCTGCGGTGGTTCCGTGACCGCATCGCCATCCCCACTTCGGCGCGGGACAACGACATCTCCCGTGCAACCGGCTACCGGTACATCGACGAGGTCATCGAGGTCCTGGACGACCAGGCCCCGGACCTGCATCAGGCCCTGCGCAAGGCCCGAAACGACGGCGCGATGTTCGTGATCCTGGACGGGAAACTGTTCTCCTGCGACCGGCTCGGTGAGAAGACCACCAGCGTCACAGGCACCGAGATCCACCGGTGGTACTCCGGCAAACACCGCGACCAAGGCGGCAACATCCAGGCACTGACCACACCCGAGGATTCCCGATCTGGGTCTCACCGGTGGAACCCGGCTCGGTCCACGACATCACCGCCGCCGAACACCACGTCCTCAGCGCGCTGTACTGGGCCGCCCCCCCAACTCGACCTGCCCACCCTCGCCGACGGCGGCTACCAAGGCGCCGGCATCCACACCGTCATCAAGCACTCCAAAACCGGACGCGGCCGCCCACTGGACCCCGACAACCGCACCTACAACCAGCTCCTCCGCAGCCTGCACGCCCTAGGCGAACGCGGATTCGCCTCCCTGATCGGACGCTGGCGCACGCTCCAGCACATCACCGCCAGCCCCCGCAAACCCGGCCACATCGTCCAAGCCGCACTCGTCCTCACCCACCACGAACACGGCTACACATAGCCTCCAACTGAGATCACCTCAATGCACTCTCCGCAAATCAGCCAGCATAAGCAAATCCTGCCCCGGCGCCCGAACGAGTTCCGGACTCCCGATACCGGACTTTGCTGTGCCTGGCGGCCGGTTCGCCGCACCGCAACGGCCGAGCGTGCGCACCCGGCCACCGGCGCACATCCGGCGGCGGCCCGGCCCGGGCGGCGCGACAACGGTGTTGCGGACCGGGTGCCCGTCCGGCCCCAGATCCGCCTGTGTGGGCCGGTCGAGCAGGTAGATCCAGTGCCACGACAGGGGCAGGCCCTGTTCGAGATCGGGGACCGGAACGTCGAGTAGCGCGGCCAGCGCCTACGCCGGTTCCGGTTGCAGCAGTTCGGTCCGCGTCACGGGTTCTGTTACGCGCGTGCATGCCCTTCCGCAGGTCGAAAAGATCTCGTGGCAGGCAAGTCAGCGGTTGCTTCCGTACTCGCGGAGGAGGCCGCGGCTGATGATGGTCTTCTGGATTTCGCTGGTGCCTTCACCGATGAGGAGGAAGGGTGCTTCGCGCATGAGGCGTTCGATTTCGTATTCCTTGGAGTAGCCGTAGCCGCCGTGGATGCGGAACGCTTCCTGGGTGACTTCGGCGCAGTACTCGCTCGCGATCAGCTTGGCCATGCCAGCCTCGACGTCGTTGCGAGCCCCGGAGTCCTTGAGCTGGGCGGCATTGACCATCATCAGGTGCGCGGCCTCGACCTTCGTCGCCATCTCCGCCAGCTTGAACGCGATCGCCTGGTGCCGCGCGATCGGCTTGCCGAACGTCGAGCGCTGCTGCGCGTAGTCGATCGCCAGCTCGAACGCGCGGATCGCGATCCCGCAGGCGCGCGCGGCGACGTTGACGCGGCCGACCTCGACCCCGTCCATCATGTAGGAGAAGCCCTTGCCCGGGGCGGCGCCGAGGACCTTGTCCGAGCCGATGCGGAACCCGTCGAACACCGCCTCGGTGGTGTCCACGCCCTTGTACCCCATCTTGTCGATCTTGCCGGGAATGGTGAGGCCCGGGAGGACCTCGCCGAACCCGGATGGCTTCTCCACCAGGAACGCCGTGAGTCGATCGTGCGCTTTCCCTGATTTCTGGTCGTCGGCTCCGCTGGCAGGCTCTTCGTCGGTCCTGACCAGCAGCGCGATCAGGTTGGAGGAACCGCCGTTGGTCAGCCACGTCTTCGCGCCGTCGATCACGTAGTCGTCGCCGTCCCGGCAGGCCCGGGTCTTGATCGCCGCCACGTCCGAGCCCAGGTCCGGCTCGGACATCGAGAACGACCCGCGGACCTCGCCGGTCGCCATCCGGGGCAGGAAGTGCTGCTTCTGCTCCGGCGTCCCGTGCCGGGAGATCATGTGCGCCACGATGAAGTGCGTGTTGATCACGCCGGACACGCTCATCCAGCCCCGCGCGATCTCCTCCACGACCAGCGCATACGTCAGCAGCGACTCACCCAGGCCGCCGTACTCCCCGGGGATGGTGAGCCCGAACAGGCCCATCTCCATCATCGCATCGACGATCTCGGCCGGGTACTCGTCCGCGTGCTCCAGCGCTTGCGCGTGCGGGATGATCTCCTTGTCCACGAACGACCGCACCGTCGACAGGATCTCCTGCTGAACATCGGTCAAACCGGCAGTTTGCGCCAAACGGGACATGCCTCAACCTCTCACTGCGGCAATAACACGAGCGAATTCGCGCATCGCAGGCTCGGGCACCGTGAAGTAAGTGAACCCGATTGCCTCGCGATGCTGATGAAGTTTTTCCGCAACCTCAGCGGGGTGTCCCGAAAGGACGGTGGGAACCCGCGCCAGGTCGCGGTCGGACAGGTGGTGTTCGAACCGGGACAACCTGTTGACTGCGTCCCGGCGATCACTGTCGATCGCGACCGCGTGGACGAGCCGGTTGAGCTCCAGCTCGGCGAACCGGTGCGGCGCGGCTTGCCGCACGTGTGCCACACGTTGGGTGAGCGCCTTCGGGTCGAGGAACCGGAGCATGCCGGGGCGTTGCCCGGGTGCGGCCCCGCTGAAGGCGACGATCTCGGCGTGTGCGGCGGCTTTCCGGAATACTCGGTCTCCGTTGTCCGCGACGCTCACCGGCGGCATCGGCCGTTGGACCGGTCGTGGCCGGTGCTACGGATCGGCAAGCAGCCGACGCACCTCCAGCACGGTGTGCTCGAGGTGGTCGACCCGCTCCGGGCTCGCTGCGCCAGGGAATCCCGGCGGTGTCGAACTCGGCTTTGACATAACCCGTCCCGAGCGCGATCTCGAGGCGTCCGTCCAGCAACGCGTCCGTGCCGGCGAGGTCGCGGGCCAGCAAGGCCGGGTTGTAGAACCCGGCGTTGAGAACGAAGACCCCGAGACGAGGACGTGTGGTGGCTTCGGCCGCCGAGACGAGGCGGGCAACGGCGCCGGCATGCCAAGGTGATCTGCTACCGCGATGACGTCGTAGCCGAGATCCTCAGCTTCCCGGCAGCGCGCCTGCCACTCAGCGCGCGAAGACGGGGTGAGCAGATTGACGCCGAATCGGAAACCGCGCCGGGTCATCCGCGGGTCTTCCGGATCGCATCGACGGCGTTGTCCCGGTCCGCGGCGACGTAGACCGTCCCGTCGGGGCCGATCGCGAGCCCTCCGGACCGGACATGCGGCAGGCGCAGGTATCCGACATCGAGACCGGTCACAAGCACCTGATGTGTGCCCTGCCCGTTCACCGAAAGCACGCGCCTGCCGGCGGCATCGAGCACTATGGCCGATCCGTCCGGGCGGACCGCGACCGCACGCGGTCCCCCGAGTCCCGCGGCGCGTTCGGTGACCGTTCCCGATGCGGGCTCGACCTCGAACAGCCGACCGCCGGCGGCGTCGGCAACCAGGACCGTCCCGCGTTTGGTCACCGCGAGCCCCGTTGGGGCACCGAGGTCTTCCGCGAGCGGCCGGACTGTCTCGCCGACGACGTGGAGGAGCCGACCCCTCGCGGGCTCGGAAATCACGAGGCTGCCGTCGGGCAGCTCCACGGCGTCCGCGGGATTGTCGAGGCCGTGGACTTCGCGGACGGCGTTTCCGGTCTTGCGGTCGACCACCTGGACGGACCCGATCAGTTCGGACGTGAGCACGAAATATCCTGCGGTGACGCTGATGCCGGACGGGAATTCCAACGCGGAAGACAGCCGTCGCTGGATTTCACCGACCGCGCCGGTGTGTGTGTCCACGGTGCGCAGTGCTGTTGCGTCAGCGATGTAGAGGGTGTGCCCGTCGGAGGCGACGTCCGCGGGGAAAGCAAGCCGGCTCGAGGTCACCACCGCGGCGGCTCCGGTGTCGAGATCGATCTCGGAGACCGAGCTGTCGGCCATATTGCTGACATAGGCGCGATCTCCCGGGCCGATGACCATGTTGTCGTCAGCGGCGGGCAACGTCACCACGGTGTGCTTGGCACCGGTCGCCGGGTCGATCCGGACGAGCTGCCCAGTCGCCCCGTCGAGAGCATGGAGCCGGTCGCGGGAATCGAAGCGGACGGACACCGGCTGACGGAATCCGGTGGCGACTACCGAAATCGCCCCAGTGCGCGGATCGACCCGAGCCACCTGCCCGTGCTCGGCCCGAGGCGCGTAGATCATCCCGTCCAGCCCGAACGCGAAGGCGTTGAGCCCACCTGGATCGCGCGCGACGAGTCGCGGCGCGGCCTGGCCCGCGGGGTCGATTTCCCAGAGCGCATCGGCGAAGGTCAACTGCCCGACGTACAAGTGCTTGCCGGACCGGTCGAACGCGATGGAGTTGACGCCGGGAAGGTCGCGGGCGACGGTACGGATCCGGCCGTCGGGGGCGCGCCCCTTCACGGTGCCGGCGAGCGGGTCCGTCCACAAGATCTCGCCGGAGGGGGCGACGACGAGATCGTCGGAGCGGCCCTCACGCGGACCGACCAGACTGCGGATCTTTCCGGTGCCGGGGTCCACCGCGGAGATGGTTTCGCTGGCGAGGCTGGCGGTGAGCAGCTCGCCGTTGGGAGCGAGGGTGATGCCGTTCGGGGCGTGCAACGTGGTGCCGGCGACCAGCCGCTGGACCCGATATCCGGTGGTGGCAGCAGCTTCGGTGACGGTTGCCATGGGCAGGACCAGCGCGATGATGAGTGCGGCAGTGCGCAGTCGGCGAGCGGTGAACACGGGTTTCCTCCTCCGCGGTCGGTCTCCGGGGCCGCGCGCGACGGCCCCGGAGGTGCTCCGGATCAGAGCAGGTCGGCGCTGGCGTAGATGGACTGGAACTCCAGGTAGTTGCCGAGTGCCTCGGGTCCGAGTTCGCGACCGATGCCGCTGCCTTTCATGCCACCGAAGGGCGCGCCGAGGTCCTGCAGGTAGTAGTTGAGGCCGATCGTTCCGGTCCGCACCCGGCGGGCGATCGCGAGGCCACGATCCTCGTCGGTGGTCCAGACCGAACCTCCGAGGCCGTACTCGCTGGCGTTGGCGATGCCGACCGCCTCGTCGTCGTCCTCGTAGGCAGTGATGGTGACGACGGGGCCGAAGATCTCCTCCTGCGCGATCCGTTCGCGGTTGTCCACGTCGGCGAACACGGTGGGCTCCACGAACCAGCCGCGGGAGAGGTCCGTGGGACGGCCGCCCCCGGTCACCAGGCGAGCGTCGGAAGCGCGCCCGAGTTCGATGTAGCCGAGGACCCGGTCGAGCTGCGCCTTGCTGGCCATCGGGCCGCACGTGACGGCCGGGTCGAGCGGATTGCCCACGACCATCTCGCGCGCGAACTGCGCGACCGCCTCGACTACCTCGGCATATCGCGAGCGCGGGGCGAGGATCCGCGACTGGACCGTGCAGGTCTGGCCATTGTTCTGGAAGCAGGCGTTGTCCAGGCCGGCGACGAAGGTGTCCAGATCTGCGTCGTCGAGCACGATGGCCGCGGATTTTCCGCCCAGCTCCAGGGTGCACCGGCGGACCAGGCGCCCGCATTCCGCGCCGATGATCCGGCCGGCCGCGGTGGACCCGGTGAACGCGATCTTGTCCACGAGCGGATGGGAGACGAGCGCGGCGCCGGCTTCCCGCCCGGCAAGCACGATGTTGAGCACGCCCGGCGGCAACCCGGCCTCGGCGGCGGCATCGCCCAGGATATAGCCGTCCAGCGCGGTTTCCGGGGAGGGCTTGAGAACCACGGTGCAGCCCGCGGCCAGTGCCGGGGCGATCTTCATCATCGCGAGGACCTGCGGGTAGTTCCACGGCGTGATCGCCCCGACCACGCCCACCGGAGCACGGCGCACGACCGTGGATCCGGCCGGGCTCGGCCGGATCTCTTCCAGCGGCATCGTCTCGACCTGGTCCGCGTACATGTTCAGCAGACCTGCCGGAGCGTCCCCATTGAAGGCGTTCGACAGCGCGATCGGCATGCCGTTCTCTCGGCTGACCAGTGTGGCGGTGTCGGTGGAGCGGGCGACCAGTGCCTCCGCGAAGCGGCGCATCACCGCCGCACGTTCTGCTGCCGTGGTCCGGCCCCACGACCCCTCGTCGAGGGCACGGCGAGCAGCGCGGACCGCAGCGTCGATATCGGCGTCGGTACCCAAGGCGGCAGTGCCCAGTGGGGTCTCGGTGGCCGCCTCCAGGGCCACATGGGTCTCGGCTCCCTTCGGCGTCACCCACGCGCCGTCGATGAAGAACCGAGTGCGGTCCAGATCGGTGCTCGAACCTGCGGCGATAGTCAACGTAGCTCCCTGTACTGGTGTTTCGCGTTGTCCGGCGTGGCGATGACCCGCCGGTCGTGCAGGCCGCCAAGTTCGGCGGCCGTGAGGCCGAGAACCTCGGCCAGTACGGAATCGGTGTCCCCTCCGAGCTCCGGACACTCACCAGCGGCACCGCGCTCGCCGGAGAACCGAAGCGGGGAACGTGCGGTGATGGCGGACCCGCCGCGTGGCAGCCTCAGATCGGCGAGCACCTCGTGAACCTGTTGGCGGTGCTCGGCCACGAGTGCGGCCATGCCGCGATAACGGCCCCAGAGCACCCGCGCGGCATCCAGTTTCCTGCCCACCTCGTCGAGGGCCCGCGCGGCGAACCACGGCCGCAGAACGGCCGCGATCGTCTCGCGCAAGCGGTACCGTTCGGCCTCATCGCGCAGATCCGCGTGCAATGCCTGTTCCAGTGCGGTGAACACCTCCGCAGTGCCGGTCGCGGACTGCAGCGCCCGCCACTGGCCGTCAGTGAGCGCCACGACCATCACCCGCGCGTCGTCCCGGCAGGCGAAGTCGACACCGAAACTGCCGTAGACGTGGTTGCCGTGCCGCGGCCGTTCCCCGTGCCGGTCGGCGGCCTCGGACAGCCAGCCGAGATTGGCGACTCCGGCGAGCGCCACATCGGAGAGGGCCAGTTCGACGTAGGCACCTGCTCCGGTGCGAGCGCGCTGGTTCAGCGCGGCGAGCACCCCCGTGGCGACGCTGAGCCCGGTGACCAGGTCCCAAGCCGGCAGCACGTGGTTCACCGGAGCCGCCCAGCCGTCGCTGCCGGTGATCTGCGGGATCCCGACCTCGGCGTTGACGGTGTAGTCCACCGCGGGCCGCCCGTCCGGATAACCCTGTACGCGCACGTGGATCACGTCGGATCGGCGCGCTGCCAACCGTTCGTGGGCCAGCCATGGCCGCCCGACCACATTGTCGATCAGCACCCCGCGATCGGGTCCCGCAGCGGTTGCCAGCGCGAGGACGAGCTCGCGGCCTTCCGGGCTGCGCAGGTCGACCGCGACCGAGCGTTTGCCCTTGTTCAGCGAGGCCCAGTAGTAGCTTTCCCCCGTCGGCGCGACTGGCCAGCGAAGGTGGTCGCTGCCGCCGCCGATCGGGTCGATGCGGATCACGTCGGCGCCCAGCTGCGCCAGCGTCATGCCGCCGGTCGGGCCGGCGACGAAACTCGCGCATTCGACGATGTGCGTGCCGGCCAACGGTCTGGTCATCGGTGCCCTCCAGGTCGGGAACCGGGGACGAGTACGGCGCGCCCAGTCACCCGGCGTTCGTCGAGATCAGTGAAGGCGCTGACCACCTCGTCGAGGGGATAGGTGGTCAGCAGGGGCTGCACCCTTCCCTCGGCAACCAGGTCCAGCGCGTCGGCGAAGGTGGTCAGCAGCGTGGACCCAGAACCGGTCAGCACGGCTTCCTTCGCGAACACGAAGGCCGGATGGACCCGGATCGGCTCGCCGCCGACCTGCCCGGTCAGCACATACCGCCCCGCATGGGCGAGGCCGCGGAAAGCCTGCCTGAACACGGCCGGATGCCCGGTGTTGTCCAGCACGACGTCGGCGCCTCGCCCCTCGGTCGCGTCGAGGATGTCCTGCCAAGCGGTGTCCCCCGCGGTCACCACGTACGCGGCGCCGCATCGCTGCAGCTGCTCTGTCTTGTCCAGACGACCGGTGAGCGCGAGCACCCGGGTCCCGAGCGCGGCGGCGACCTGCACGGCGTGCAGCCCCAGTCCGCCACCGGCCCCGGTGACGAGCACCGTCTCGCCAGGTTCGACCCGCGCGATGCGGCGCAACGCCTGCAAACTAGTGCCCACGGCGCAGGCGACGACCGCGGCCTCGGCCAGGTGCACGCCAGGCGGCACGCGCAACAGAGCCG
Organism: Saccharopolyspora sp. NPDC003752; assembly: GCF_053605825.1. Lineage (NCBI taxonomy): Bacteria > Bacillati > Actinomycetota > Actinomycetes > Pseudonocardiales > Pseudonocardiaceae > Saccharopolyspora > Saccharopolyspora sp. NPDC003752. The sequence continues at coordinate 187,430 of NZ_JBSGJZ010000012.1, forward strand.
ACTGCGGGAGCACGGCGTATTCGGCGAACCCGCCGTAGAGAAACGCTCGTCGCGCACACCGCAGTTCCTTACCGTTCGCGCACGGTTCGCATCGGCCGCAGGTGCCGAACTGCTTCGCGGCGACCCGGTTCCCCACGCTGAACCGGGCAACGTCAGGGCCGACAGCCACGACAGTTCCGGAGATCTCGTGTCCGAGCACCGCGGGCAGCGGGATGCTCAGCAGCCCGGCACGGTCGGCCTGGTCGTGCCCGCACACCCCGCAGGCCGCGACCTCGACGAGCACCTCGCCGGGGCCCGGCTCCGGGCGATCCAGCTCGGCGATCGTCACCGCCTCGGGACCGCCCGGACGGGTCAAGACCGCGGCGCGCATGATGCGATCACCTTGCCTGGATTGAAGATTCCCTGCGGATCGAGTGCCTGCTTGACCGCCGCCTGCATGGCCAGCACCGGTGCCGAGAGCTCCCGGCTGAGCCCGTCGCGTTTGAGCAGCCCGACGCCGTGTTCCCCGGTCACCGTGCCGCCGAGCGCGATCGCCTCGCTCAGGATCTCTTCGAACGCGGCCTGTGCCCGCACACGCGCCACCGGATCACCACCCGGCACGACCAGCACCGGATGCAGGTTCCCGTCACCGGCGTGCGCGACGTTCGCGATGCGCACCTCGTGGCGAACCCCGATCCCCTCGATCCGCCGCAGCATCTCCGGCACCGCGGCGATCGGCACGCACACGTCCTCGGTGAGCACCGGGCCGAGCCGTTCGAGCGCGGGATAAGCGAGCCGCCGCGCGGCGAACAAGGCCTCGGATTCCGATGCATCGGACGATGCAGCGGTCCACGTGGCACCCGCCACGGCGAAGCAGTCCGCCATGATCTCGGCTTCGTACTTGCCAGCCTCGCCGGGCGCGTCGGTGCGGCCGAGCAGCACCGCCTCGGCTTCGGCGGACAGGCCCATGTTCTTCCAGGCGTCCACCGCGGCGAGGGTGTGCCGGTCGATCAGTTCCAACACCGACGGCACGATGCCGGACGCACCGATGGCCGCGACGGCGTCTCCGGCTTCGGACAGGCTGGTGAAGTAACCGGCGACCGTGCGTTCGCTCGCCCGCGCCCCGCGCAGCCGCACGGTGATCTCCGTGATCACGCCGAGGGTGCCCTCGGAGCCGACCATCAGCCCGGTGAGGTCGTATCCGGCGACGCCCTTGGCCGTTCGGCGACCGAGCCGGACCAGGTCTCCGGTGCCGGTGACGACCTCCAGACCGAGCACGTAGTCCCGGGTGACCCCGTACTTGACGCAGCACAGCCCGCCGGCGTTGGTGGCGACGTTGCCGCCGATCGTGGACCACGGCGCGCTCGCCGGATCCGGCGGATACCACAGGCCGTGTTCCGCACAGGCCGCCCGCAGCGTCTCGTTCACGACGCCGGGTTCGACCACGGCGATCCGTTCGCCGGTGTTGATCTCGCGGATCGCAGTCATCCGCTCGGTGGACAGCACGATCCCGCCCGCCACCGCGTTCGCCCCGCCGGAGAGACCGGTGCCGGCACCGCGCGGCACAATCGGGATTCCGTGTCGCAGGCACGCCCGCACCGTCTGCTGGATCTCCTCAGCGGTGTGGGCGCGCACCACGGCCAACGGCATATCGTGCGGCGCCCACACCGCCTCGTCGTGCGCATACACGGCAAGGACATCGGGATCGGTGAGCACCCGGTCGGCCGGCAGCGTGCGGCGCAGTTCTTTCAGCATGGCGCACCGGCTTTCGCCGCGCGGACCTCGGCCAGCCGCTGCGCGAGTGCGCGCCGGTATTCCACGACGGTGCCGACCTTGACGTCCTCGTAGCCTCGCACCAGGTCGGGCAAGAGGGCCGTTTCCACGGCCAGCGCATGAGTTTCCGGGCCTAGCCGCTCGGCCAGTTCACCGATGACGCGTTCGTATTCAGCGACCAGGTCGCGTTCCAGCTTGCGGATCGCGGTGCGGCCGAATGGATCCAGCCGAGTCCCGCGCAGCCGCCGCGCCGCGACGAGGATGCGGAAGACCGGTTTGAACCAGGGCCCCAGCTCGACTTTGCCGCGCATGCCGAGCGCCTTGAGCACCGGCGGATGCAGCCGGTACGCAACGCGGGCGTCCGCACCGAAACGCGCGCGGATGCGGCGTTCCTGCACCGGGTCCAGGGAAAGACGCGCGACCTCGTACTCGTCCTTGTAAGCCATCAGCTTGTGCAGGTTCCGTGCCACGGCCTCGGTCAGCACCGTTGCACCCGGGACCGCGCTGGTCTCGGCGCGACGCACCCGCTCGACGTGCTCCAGGTAGCGGCGCGCGTAGGCGGTGTTCTGGTAAGCGATCAACTCGGGCACGCGGATGCGCAGCAGCCTCGCGAGTTCGGAGTTGTCGTCAGCACCGACCTTGGCCAGCAGCTCGCGCGTGGCCGGCTCGAGCGCAGCTTCGTGTTCGGGTTCCCCACGAAGCGTGCTGAGCACGGCCTCCAGCGCCGCACGGTCAGCCACCCACTGCCGGCCCCGGCGGAATGCCTGCACATTGGTCTCGACGTGGACCCCGTTGCGGGAGATGGCTTCCTCGATCGTCTCCGCCGGAAGGGGCAGCGCACCACGCTGGTAAGCCACCCCGGTCAGCAGGAGGTTGGCGTACTGGTCCTGGCCGAACAGCAACTCGGCCAGTTCCCGGGCATCCAGCTCGGTCACGGTCTCGGCCGCTTCGCGGAGCCGGTCGAGCAGCGCCGCTTCCTCGGGGAAGGTGACGCTGGTGTCGGTGACCATCGCACCGGTCGGGACCTTCGACGTGGAGACCACGGCGGTGGTGCGGCGCGGATCGGCGACGGCAAGGTAGCGGGGATCGGCGGCGACGAGCACATCGGCGCCGAGGTAGAGATCGCACTCGCCTTCGCTCGCCTTGTTCGCGTGCGCCGCGCCGATCTTGACATCGGAGACCACCGCGCCGCCCTTCTGCGCGAGCCCGGTTTGATCCAGCGAGCGAACCGGCAGGCCGGCGATGTTCGCCGCGGTCGCGAGGATCTGCGAAAGCGTGACCACTCCCGAACCGCCGACCCCGGTCACCCGCACGGTGAACCGCTCGGCCGAGACGATCCGGGCGGGCTCCGGCAGGGTGTCCTGGAGCGCGTCGGCGACCGGCCGGGACCCGGCGTCCTTGCCTGGCAGCACAGTGAGGAACGACGGGCAATCCCCTGCCAGGCAGGAAAAGTCCTTGTTGCAGGAGGACTGGTCGATGCGGGTCTTGCGGCCGAACTCGGTGTCAACCGGCTGCACCGAAAGGCAGTTCGACTTCTCTCCGCAGTCGCCGCAGCCCTCGCACACCCGCTCGTTGATGACCACCCGTTGCGGTGGTTCCGGAGCGAGCCCGCGCTTGCGTTTGCGCCGCAGTTCCGTCGCGCATTCCTGGTCGTGGATCAGCATCGTCACGCCCGGGATGCGGGCAAGCGTCTCCTGCGCTTCGGTCAACCGGTCGCGGTGCCACACCCGGACGCCGCGCCCCAGGCGGACGCGGCGGTAGCGGGCCGGGTCCTCGGTGGTGACGATGATCCGGCGCACCCCCTCGGCCCGCATGGCGTCGATCACCCGGGGAATGGTCAGGACTCCGGTCGGCTGCTGCCCGCCGGTCATCGCGACCGCCGAGTTGTACAGCAGCTTGTAGGTGATGTTCACGCCGGAGGCGACGGCCGCGCGCACCGCCAGGCTGCCCGAGTGGTGGAAGGTGCCGTCACCGAGGTTCTGCACGAGGTGTTCCTTGCGCACGAAGGGAGACATGCCCACCCACTGGGTGCCCTCGCCGCCCATCTGGGTCAGCCCGGTGATCTCCCCGGTCTGTTCCTGGTCCGTCATCAGCACCAGGCTGTGGCATCCGATTCCGGCGCCGACCAGCGATCCCGCCGGAGTTTTCGTGGACGAGTTGTGCGGGCAGCCCGAGCAGAAGTACGGGGTGCGGGCGGCCAGCGGGAGCGCGATGGTGCGCCGCGGCGGTCGCCAGGATTCGACGGAGGGAAACTCGCCGTGCGCACGTAGCCGGGGCACGAGCGCTTCAGCGATGCGGTCCGGGTCCAGTTCGCCGTCGGCCGGTACCAGGGCGGCGCCGTCGGGTCCGCGCTTGCCGCTGACGACCGGAGCCTCGGCACGGCCGTAAAGCAGACCCTTGATGGCGGATTCGATGAAGGAACGTTTCTCCTCCACCACCACGATTTCGCGCAGCCCAGTGGCGAACCGGGTGACGATCTCCGGGTCGAGCGGATGCACCATCGCCAGCCGCAGCAGCCGCACTCCGCGGCGGCCCAGTTCCGGCTCGTCCAGGCCCAAGATCTCCAGCGCCTGGCGAAGGTCGTGAAAGGTTCTGCCGGCAGCGACGATCCCGATCTGGGCCTCGGCGCCGGCGATCGTGTTCAGTCCGTTGGCCGCGGCGTAACGACGCGCGAGTTCGAGGCGTACGCCGTCTCGGGTGCGCTCCAGCCTGCCGAGATCCGGTTGCAGCATCCGCGCGGTCATCTCGTGGGTGAACGTTCGCCCGTCGACTACCGGATCCGGTGCCACCGGGCGGATCCGGTCGGGATGCACGCGCACCGTGCCGGTGCCGTCCGCGACGTTGGTGGCGATCTTGAAGCCGACCCAGAGCCCGCACGCACGAGACATCGCCACGGCATGCTGGCCGAGGTCGAGCACTTCCTGCGGATCCGCTGGGTACAGCGTCGGCATGCCCAGATCGGCCAGCAGCAACTCGGAGCTGCCGGGCACCGTCGAGGACTTCGCACCCGGGTCGTCGCCGACCAGCGCCAGTGCTCCGCCGAGCGCGTGGGTGCCCATCAGGTTGTTGTGCCGCAAGGCATCTGAAGCGCGGTCCAACCCCGGCGACTTGCCGTACCAGTAGCCCGTGACCCCATCGACGCGCCGATGCGCCGAGCCCGCAGCCAACTGCGCGCCCTGCACCGCGGTGGCCGCCAGTTCCTCGTTGACACCTGGCCGGAACACCACATCGTGCTCGGCCAACAACTCGGTTTGCTTGCCCAGCTCGAGGTCGTATCCACCGAGCGGGGATCCTTCATAGCCGGAGACGAACGCAGCGGTGCGCAAGCCCGCGCGCTGGTCGGCGCGGCGGACGTCGACCGGCAACCGGGCCAGCGCCTGGACGCCGGTCAGTTGGAACTGTCCCTCGAGCGCGCGGTAGCGGTCGGCAAGACGATCGGTCACGGCGTGGTTCCTCCATGCGGCACGAGCGTGGGAGCAAGCGTCCGGAGCTGGTCCAGCACGGGTTCTACGCCGTGGCTCCGGGTCAGCGGGTGGATCGCGACGTGGTCGGCTCCCGCGTTCAGGTGTTCGTGCACCCGGGCCGCGACCCGCTGCGCGTCACCCCAGGCGACCAGCGCGTCCACCAGGCGGTCGCTGCCGCCGCCAGCGAGGTCGTCCTCGTCGAATCCCAGTGCGCGCGCGTGATTCACGTAGTTGCGCAGCGCAAGCCGGGTCGCGATGTGTTCACGCGCGATCGCCCGGGCGCATCCGGCATCCGAGTCGACGATCACGGCCTGCTCGGGAACGAGCAACGGCTCGGGGCCGAGACGTTCGCGGGCCGCCGCCGTGTGCGCGGGCGGCACGAAGAACGAGTGCATCCCGGCGCTCCGGTCGCGGGCCAGTTCCTGCATCCGGAGCCGCAGCGCTGCCAGGACCCGGGGCACCGGCCGGTCGGACCGCGGTCCCCGGTAGGAGTCGGTATCGAGCACGTCGAGGTATTCGCGCAGCGCCGTCAGCGGCCGATCGTGCCCGTGTCCGCGCCCGGCCTCGGCGTGGCTGGCACCGAGGCCGAGCACGAACCGTCCGGGAAAGGCCTCGCCGAGGGTCTGCGCCGCGGCCTCGGCGGCAATGGCGTCCCGCGCCCAGATGGTGGCGACCCCGGTAGCGACGGTCAGCCGCGTGGTAGCACCGAGCAGCAGGGCGGCGTTGGTGAAGATTTCCTTGTGCGCCGGGGATTCCCCGACCCACAAGGCACCGTAGCCGAGGTCTTCGATGACCCGGGCCGCGCTCGCGCCCTGCTCGGCGGGAACCTCCGCCAGCACGGACAGCCACACGCCGACCGGTCCGATCCGCGCAGCCAGTTCACGGGCGGTCATGCGTGTTCCCCCGGTCGGAATTCAGGCAGCCACACGGAATCGCCGACCTCGCGGAACGACACCGTCACCGGTTCCCCGAGCACCGGATCGGCCGCACCGGTCCAGGTGGTGGTCAGATTCGGGCCGCTGTCCAGCCGGACCTGCACCACGACATAGGGCACCTCGTCGCCGGCGAAGTACTGCTTGTGGAACCGGACCCAGCTGTGCACCCGTCCGGTCCCGGCATCGGTCACCCACTCGACGTCCCTGCGGAAATCGCGTGGACACACCGGGGACGGCGGCCAGAACCGGTGGCCGCACGAACCGCACACCGGAATGCGCAGCTCGCCGCGGGCCGCGCCGTCGAGGTGCTCGACGTCCTCGGGGTAGCGGACGGGAAGGGGTCGGGCAGTGGTCATCGTGCTCACCGGTCCTTCGTGAAGACAATCGAGTCGCCGAACGGAGTCGCCCACTGGACGACCTCGCAGCCGCGTACCTGCCGGTCGTCGGCCTGGCCGCGAATCTGCCGGGCAGCCTCGGCCATGTGGCCCCAGCCGCAAATGTGGGCCTCGGACAGCAGACCGCCCGCCGTGTTCACCGGCAGCTCACCACCGAGTTCGATCCGGCCGTTCTGCAACCAGTCGAGGGCTTGCCCTTCGCCGGTGAAGCCGAAGCGCTCCAGCACGAACACCACGTTGGGCGAGAACGCGTCATAGAGCTGCAACGAGTCCACATCGCCCGGCCCGTCCAGCCCAGCCATCGCGTACACCGGGTGGTTCTCGACCCGGCGTGCATCGCCCTGGGTGAACACCCCCAGTCCGGGAGGGGCGAAGATGAATTCGTCCAGACCGGCACGGAGCCCTTGCATCCCGGAAATGATCACTGCGGGCTGACGCAGATCGCGCGCTCGCTCCGCAGTGGTCACCAGCAGGCATGCGCCGCCATCGCTGAGCAGCGCGAAGTCTGGTCGGCGCAAGGGTTCTACGATGTAGGGCTGGGCCTCGTAGTCCGCTATCTCCAGTGGTTTGGTCATCTGCGCGTTCGGGTTGAGCCGGGCGTGCCGGCGCATAGCCATCGGCACCGCAGCGATCAGTTCCGGGTCGGCGCCATAGCGTTCGCAGTACCGGCGGAAGGCCATCGCAGCACCCGCTCCGGGAGCGGTCATGCCGTAGTGCGGCAACTCTCCGTGCGACCCGCCGCCCTGGCGCATCCCTTCCACGTCACCGGCGCCGCCCACCATTCCCAGTCCGGAGAAGGACACGCCTGCCAGGCAGGCAGCCACCTCCGTGGTGCCGAGTGCCACGGCCTGGGCCGCGGCTTGCAGCGCGGGGCCGACGAACCGGCCGTGACTCCAGGTCTGGACAGCCGCCCGCACCTGCAGCCCGAACGCTTCCGCCATCCGGTCGTAGTCGATCGACAGCGGGTATCCGACGTTCGTGAACAGGCCGTCCACGTCCCCGGCGGCGAGGCCGGAGTCATCCAGTCCTAATTGGAGCGCTTCTGCGGCCAGGTCGAGCCCGCTGCGCTCGGAAATCCGGGACAGCTCGGTGATGCCGATCCCGACGATCGCCACCTGACGTACAGGCCCTAGCGGCATGTCCTGTCCTACCTTTCAGGCGTGGGTCTGATCTGGTCATTCGTAGGATCGGAGGGCCCGGGGGTTCTGGGTATGGCTGGCATGTCGGAGCCGGTGGATGGCTTAAAGGACTTGGCCGCCCAGGCCCCAGCGACGACTCGACCGCCAATTGGGATACGCGATGTGATCGCTGTTGTAGGACAACGTCGGCGAGGTCGTCTGCGGGATCGATGTGACGACGAGCTGGCGGAGGGAACGTGCCCGAGATCTGGGCCGGGGTGGACATCGGCAAGACCCATCACCACTGTGTGGTGATCAACGCGGACGGCGAGCGTCTGTTGTCCCGTCGGGTCGGCAACGACGAGACCGAGTTGCTTGGGCTGATCGGTGATGTCCTGGAGATATCCACCGACGTTCTGTGGGCCGTCGACCTCAACCGCGGAGGCGCCGCCCTGCTGATCGGCCTGCTGCTCAACCACGACCAGCCGATGGCCTACCTCACCGGGCTCGCGGTCCACCGTGCCTCGGCCACCTACAAAGGCGAGGGCAAGACCGACGCGAAGGACGCCTTCGTCATCGCCGACCAGGCCCGCGTCCGCCGCGACCTCGGCCTGCTGCGGCCCGGTGACGAGATCGCCGTCGACCTGCGCACCCTGACCACCCGGCGCGTGGACGTGGTCTTCGACCGCACTCGCCAGATCAACCGGCTGCGGGCTCAGCTGTTGGAGATCTTCCCCGCGTTGGAACGAGCGCTGCAGATGACGAACAAGGGCCCGATCGTGCTGCTGACCGGTTACCAGGCCCCTGCCGCGATCCGCCGCGCAGGCGCCAAACGGATCGAAACCTGGCTGCGCAACCACAAAGTCCGTGGTGCTGCCGCCCTGGCCAAGACAGCTGTGGATGCTGCCCACGCCCAGCACACCGCGCTGCCCGGCGAGAAGCTCGCCGCCACCATGGTGGTCCGCCTCGCGAAGGGGGTGATCGCCCTCGATGAGGAGATCGCCGAACTCGACGCCCTGATCGAGGCCAGGTTTCGCGAGCATCCCAGCGCCGAGGTGATCCGCAGCCTGCCCGGTATGGGCACCAATCTCGGCGCTGAGTTCCTCGCCGCCACCGGCGGCGACATGGAGGCCTTCGGCAGCGCCGACCGCCTGGCCGGCTTCGCCGGCCTGGCCCCGCAACCCCGTGACTCCGGCCGCGTCAGCGGCAACCTGCGCAGACCCCGCCGCTATCACCGTGGATTGCTGCGGTCGATGTACCTCTCGGCCATGGTCAGCATCACGACATGCCCTGCCTCGAAGACGTACTACCAGCGGAAGAGAAGTGAAGGGAAGGGCCACAAACAAGCCCTGCTCGCGCTCGCCCGCCGACGCCTCAACGTCCTGTGGGCAATGATCCGCGACGGACAGTGCTATCAAGGTTCACCTCCCATCACCGCGGCGGCTTGACATCACGATTGGGAAGTCCTTTCTCGATGCGTCAGAGAATCGCGTGGGCGTTGGCGGGGCTGCCGACCCCGCGCGGCAGCGGCAGCACCCCGGAGACGAGCAGGAACTCGTAACTCCCGCGTTCCGCACAAGCCCGTGCGAGCCGATCCAGATGCCACAGCTCGCCCAACGGCATGCCCTGCAAGGCGATCAGCCTCCGGTGCAGGAAGCCCTTGGCGCGGTTCACCGGGAAGACCTCGACCCCCACGTTGTCCACCGCGACCGCCGCGAACTCGCGGTCCCAGAGGTAGCCAGCCATGTCCTTCGCCGACTCCAGACCGGGGCACGCGAACCCGCTGCCAATGGTCCCGCGCATCCGGGCCCGGTCCGCCGCAGGCAGCTCCCGGTACCACTCCGTCCATCCAGTGCGAACCACGAGGATGTCTCCGGACTGGAAGATGGTTCCCTGCGCCGCGGCGACCTCCTCAAGCATCGCCGCGGTGATCTCCACCGGCTCGTCCGGTGCGAGCGGCGTGCCTTGGGCGTTCAAGTGACCGGCGACGTCGACGAGCACGCCCCGGCCGCCGAAGCCGTGCTCGGCCCACCGGTCTACGCCCAGCACGTCGCTGGTCGCGAGGTCGGTTTCGTTCCGGCCGCCCCAATAGCCGTGTCGCCCGGCGTTGATGTGCCGCAGCCCGTCCCACTGCGAGGAACCCTGCAGGTAGAAGCCGTCCAGTTTGTCGTCGTGCCCGGCTGCGGTGTCCTCTACCACGTGCTGGAAGCGGTCGCGCTCGTCGAACAGCCCGGGATCGGGTTCGTTCAACGGCAACGTCAGCGAGATCATCTGGCCGCTGCGCACTGTCTGTGCAGCGGTGAGCCGCTGCGGCGGTCCGATCAGGTTGAGCGTGCCGATCTCGTCCGCCCGCCCCCACACGTCCCAGGCATGGTGTTCGTCCCGGTCCGGAAGGGTGGGCAGCTCCGCGAACGCCGGGGTGCGGCGCTCCTGCACTGGGCGGGTCATTCAGCTGCCTCCAGCATCTCGCGCAGCTTGAGCTTGCTGACCTTGCCGGTGTGGGTCTGCGGCACCGCGTGCGCGGACATCACCACGACCCGGGCCGGCACCTTGTAGCTGGCGGCGCGGCCCCGGACGTAATCCCGCAGCCGGTGCGCCAGCTCGGTTTCGTCCGCGCTCCAGCGCTCGTCCGGGACCACCACGCAGGCCATCTCCTGATCCCCGTCCGGTGTGGACAGCCCGAGGACATAGGCCTGATCGACGTCGGCGTGCTCGCCGAGGATGCCCTCGATCTCCAGCGGCGCGACGTTGATGCCCTTGATCTTGAGCATTTCCTTCCACCGGCCGCCGAACGTCAGCCGCCCGTCCGAATCGATCGAACCGAGATCACCGGTGCGGAACCAGCCATCCGCCGAATGCGTGCCGGCGACGGCGTCCGAACCGAGGTAGCCGTCGATCACGCAGCCACGCACCTCGATCTCGCCGCTGGCCCCGACAGCACACACGGCACCGGCCTTGTCCACGATCCGAATGTGCTGAGTGGGCAGCAGGGTGCCCTGGGTGTGCAGCTTGACCTCCAGCGGGTCGTGGGCGTCGGTCATGGTCACGAAGCCGTACGACTCGGTGAGCCCGTAGGCGCTACACGCCTCGGTGATGCCCAGCCCTTCGATCGCCAGCCGCTTGTCCTCGGCGTTGAACCCGACCGGTCCGGTGCGTAGCGAGGAGATGTCCCTGCTGCCGAAACTCGGTGCGGCGAGCAGGGCGCGTACCGCCGTGGCGAGCCCGTAGGAGACGGTGCATCGCTCGCGCTCGATGAACGCCAGTGACGCGTCGCCCTCGACCTTCTCCTCGATGCACAAGGTCACCCCATGGCTCAGCGCCACCGGAAGTGCATTGCAGGCTCCGTACCCGAAGAACAACGGCATGGCGAACCACAGCCGGTCGCCGGGCCGGATATGCATCCGCTCGCCCATCGCGTGCCCATTGCGCAGCAGCTTGGCGTGTTCGAGTGGCACCGCCTTGGGCAGCGCCGTGCTGCCGCTGGTGTAGAGGATCATCGCGACGTCCTCCGGTCCTGCTCCCCGTTCGGGGGCCGGGCCGGGCGCGATGCCGGGCGGGAACTGCTCGGTGGCCGGCCAGAACAGCGCGCCCAGATACCCTTCGGCGCAGGCACCGGCCTCGAAAACCTCGCCATGCCCAGCGGCGGAGAGTTCGGCGAGCATGTCCTTGCCGAACACCTGCTCCTCGGTCACCACCAGACGCAGCTGCGCGCTGCCCACCAAATGGGCCAGTTCCGCGGAGCGGTACCAGGTGTTGATCGGGACCGCGACCAGACCGGCCCGCTGGACGCCGATCATCGTCACCAGCCAGCGCAGCCCGTTCGGCAACAGGATCCCGACCCGGTCCCCCGACCGCAGTCCGGCGGCGGAGAACGCGCCGGCCAGCTCCTCGCACCGCTGCGCGAACTCGGCGAAGGTCATCCGTCCCTCGGGCGCGACCACTGCCTCCTGAGCGGGGAACCGCTGCGCCAGCGCTGCCAGCGCCGCCGGAAAGGTGGTTTCGGTCGGTGAAGACACGTCATTCCTCTCGCTGTGGCTCATTGGTTGCAGTCCGGATTCACGAGCACGTCCGCGCGCAGCAGCGTTCCTGTTTCCGGGTCGGCGAACTCCGCGAGCTCGACGCCCGCACGCGGCTGGCACCACTGCCCGCGTTCCGTCAGCCGTTCGTGCGCGGAGCCACGGCGCACCGCCAACCCGTCTTCGCGAGGCCACTCGCGCCGGCTCACGCGGATGCGTTCGCGCTCCTGACCGGTCGCAGCGAGGTCGGGCCGGCAGGCAGAATCGAGCACGACGCCGTAGGAAACCAGCGCCGCCGGCGCCGTGACCACGCCCGCACGCACATCCGCGGCGACCAGTTCCGGACTACGCTCCAGCGGGTCGCCGTATCCACCGCCGCCGCCGACTCTCAGCACGACCACGTCGCCAGCCCCCACCGAAAGACCGAACTGCTTTCCCTGCAAGGGTTCCGGTTCCGCCGCGAGGTCCTCCACCCCGCGCGGGACCTCGCCCCGGTCAAGCACCTCGTCCGCCCGGGCCCCGGACACCAGCGCCGAACCGCTCGTAGAACCGGGATAGCCGCCGAAGACACCGCACGGCGGCACCTGCCAACAGGCCGCCATGACATGTTCCTGGCCGCCTGGCGTGTACCACGGCATGAAGGCCAGATCGATGCCCGCCCCGCCCCGGGTGCGTCCCGGCCCGCCGGAATTCGGATTGAGCTTGCGCCATAGATACAGGACCGGGTAGACGAGCTCGTTGATCTCGATGTCGGGAATGCTGTTCTGCGGCTGGGCAAGAACGCCGCTGACGTCCATGCCATCCGCGATCGCCTGCGCACCGGCCCCGCTGCCGCCGCCGTTCATGTCCGGGAACGGCACCAGCCGGCCATTCTCGTCGGGAGCGTAGAAGAAGCTGGCGCTCCACGAGTCCTGCCAGGGAGCCATCACATGTTCGCGGACGAAGGCGTTCTCACTTCCTGCTTGGAGCTCGGCGAGCAGCCTGGTGACCACCTTCCCGATCCGGAACCCGGTCTCGATGTGGCCGGCGCCCATCGGTGCGGGCATCCGCGCGTCGCAGATCGTGCCGGGTTCGGTGACGACCTCGATCGGGCGCAGCGTGCCCTGGTTGATCGGCAGATCCGGCAGCAAGGTGATCAGCAGCGGGGACACGACCGCGCCCAATGTGGTCACGGCACTGACGTTGATGAAGCCGTCGGTCTGTGGTGCGGACTCAGTCAGGTCGAACCGCAGTGCGTCCTCGCTGACCGTCAGCGTGCAGCGGATCGGGTACAGCTCGTCGGTGTGACCGTTGTGTTCGGCGAACTCCTCAGCGGTGAAGGTGCCCTTGGGAAGGTCGGCGATCCTGCGCCGGACCGCGTTTTCAGCCAGATCCTTGGCGGCTTCGACGTAGCGGCGGAAGGTTTCCACGCCGTACTGCCCGATGAGCGCCTGCAGCCGCTCGTCGCAGCGGTGGCAGGCCGCGATGAAGCAGCGGATGTCGTTGAGCACCAACTCTGGCACCCGGATGTTCGTCTCGATGATCCGCCACACATCGTCGACCGGACGCCCCTGATCGATGATCTTCACGCCGGGCAGCCGCAATGCCTCGCCGTAGACCTCGGTTGCGACGGGGTCCATCCCGCCGGGAGCGGCTCCGCCGAAATCGTTGACGTGTGCTTCCGCCCAGCACCACGCCACCAGCTGCTCGCCGAAGAAGATCGGCCGGACCACCCCCACGTCCACGGCGTGGGCGTTACCCGTGGTGAACGGGTCGTTGCAGAGGAACATGTCCCCGGCCCGGATTTCCGACCGCGGATACGCGGCGAGGATGTGGCGGACGGCCTGGCGGGCGGCGCCCAGGTACATCGTGATGTACCCGGCGTAGCTGATGATGTCACCGTCGGCGTCCGCGATGAAGGTGGAGAAGTCGACCGCCTCCGCGATGGCAGGGCTGCCCGAGGCGCGCATCATCACCACGCCCATCTCTGCGGCGACGTTGTCCAATGCCTTGGCGAGAATTTCGACGTCCACCGGATCGAGCCCGGTCCCGTTGACGGCGGTCATTCGGTTTCCTCCGCAGTTGCCCGTTCGGTGTCGGTCAGCAGGTAGTTGCCCCAGCCGTCCACGCACAGGTCCCACCCCACGGGCAGCGCGATGGTGGTCAGCGAATGTTCGAGCAGCGCCGGGCCGGCTACCCGCGCCCCGGCTGTCAACCGTCGCGCGTCGTGGACGTCCACCTCCGTCTGCCCGCCCTCGGCGCGTTGGATCCGCCGGCATCCGACCGGCTCGACCGCGCCCTCTGCCGCCGGTTCCTGTTTGGTCGGCTCGATGAGGTCGACCCGGCCGGTGGCGGTGACCCGCACCGACATCAGCACCACCGGACTGCCCACCCAGGCCGTGCCTTCGCCGTACTCCTGCTCATAACGCACGGGAAATCCCTCCTGGATCGCGAACAGGTCCGCCTCGCCGAAGTCGGCGCGCCGCGGAATCGGCACCCGCAGTTCCCATTGCTGCCCAAGGAACTTGAAGTCGCCCTCCCAACGCACCTCGATCCGCTCGTCCGGATAGCCCGCGGCGTGCAACGCCTCGACCAGTTCCACGTCGAGCTCCTGGAGTGCGGCGCGCACCGCGCTCGCGTCGCCGCCTTGCCACATGGCCGAGCGCGCGCGGGTACGCACATCGTCACTGGAGAGCAGGCCACGAGCGGAGAACGCGGCGGCCTCGGCCGGGATCACGATCTGCCCGATACCGACCGAGCGGGCGATATCCGCGGCGAACAGGCCGAGTGCGCCACCGAAGGCCACCATCGTGAACCGGCGCGGATCATGCCCGCGTTCCACCGTCACCGCGCGAACGGCGTTGCCCATGTCCGCGACCACCATCCGGTGCACGGCCGCGGCGGCCTGGACCTCGTCCACCCCGAGCGGTTTCCCGATCTCCCGCGCAATGGTCTCGCGCGCACTGTCCACATCGAGCGCCCGGCGACCGTCCAGGAAGGCCCCCGAGTCCAACAGCCCGAGCACCGCGGACGCATCGGTCACCGTCGGCCGCGTGCCTCCCTTGCCGTAGCAGATCGGGCCTGGCTCAGCCCCCGCGCTGTGCGGCCCGACCTGTGGAACCCCGCGCGAGTCCAGCCACGCGATGCTGCCGCCGCCAGTGCCGATCGGCAGCACGTCAATCTTGGAGAGCGCGGTCAGGAACCGCTCGCCCAGCACCACCCGCCGGGTGACGTTCGGGGTGGCGTCGCGCAGCACCGAGACGTCGAACGAGGTTCCGCCCATGTCGGCGGTCACGATGTCCTTGAGGCCGAGCCGATCGGCCAGGGCACGCGCCCCGATCACCCCACCGGCCGGGCCGGAGTCGATCAGCGTGATCGGCCGCTGCCGTGCTTCCGCCGCGCTCAGCGTGCCTCCGAAGCCCTGCATGAACGCGACCGGTTCACGCAGCCCACGCGCGGCGAGCTCGCGCTCGATCCGTTCGGTGTACTCGGCGACCCGGATCCCGGTGAACGCGTTGAGCACCGTGGTCATCGTCCGCTCGTACTCACGGATCACCGGGTGCAGCCGTGACCCGACGCTCAGGAACAGCTCCGGGTGGTCGGCTTCGATGATGGACGCGAGCAACTCCTCGTGCACTGGATTCGCGAAGCCCCACAACAGGGACACGGCGATCGAATCCACCCCCGCCGCCACCAACGCCTCGACCGCGTCGCGCGCTTGTCGCTCGGTCAGCGAGACGATCACCCGTCCCTTGCAGTCGATCCGTTCCGATACCTCGATCACGTGCTCCCGGGCGACGATCTGCGGGAGATTGAGCTGTTTGTGGTGGTCCCGGTGGGCATTGCGGGCCGAGCGCGCGATGAGCAGATTGTCCCCGAAACCCTGGGTGGTGATCAGTCCGACCGTGGCGCCTCGCAGCTCAGCGACCGCGTTGGTGACCACGGTGGTGCCGTTGACGAAGCGCGTGGTCGACGCAAGCATGTCGGCCAGCGGCATGCCCACGCGGGCGGCGAGATTCTCCAGTGCCGCAAGGAGTCCGGCCGCGAGGTCGTCCGGGACGGTATCAGACTTGTCCACATAGGACTGCCCAGTGGATGCCAGTGCGACTACATCGGTGAAAGTTCCGCCGATGTCGCAGCCGATCTGGAACGTGACTTCGGAACGCAACGTCATTGTCCTTCCCTGGGGCGGCGCACGGCCCGCAATCGACATTAGATACGGCATGGTGTTGAGTCAAGCAACAATATGTCGCTTGTTTGCTCAGCTCAGGCGGGCCACGAAATCCGCAGTGTCGAGGCAGGATTCGGGCACTCGAACGGTTCGGACGACGGCGGAAGCTCCGGTGCCCAGCACCGGATCCGCGTAGGTGTGGAACTTTTCAACGACCGTCGCCGGGGTCAGGTTGACGTTGTCGCGACTGGTGGCCGAGAAGGTGCTGCCATCGGCGAATCGCACCGTCACCCGCGCGTCCCTGCGCGCGGGAAAGGCACGGTCGGCGACCGGATCGACGACCACGGAGGTCCGCGCGGCCAGCCTCGCGAGCCCGGGATCGAGCGGTCCGGAGTACCGCTCTGGCCGGAGAGCGCCATCGGCCAGAGCGGCCGCCACCGCGAACTGCAGGCTCATCTGGCGCGAGATCGGCGTCACCAGCGAGCTTCCGTTGTCGCAGCCGGGATATCGCGCCGCGGCACCCGAGGTGTGCACCGTCGCCTCGACGACCGCGTTCGGCTCGATGCCTTGGGAGGCAAGCTGCTGGGCGGCGTCGATCGCTTCCTGCGTGAGGGCGCACGAAGGGTGGGCCTTGAAGAACGTCGCCGTGACCGCCATCCGGTCCAGTCGGATCCCCGGCTCACCGACCCCGCCGTGAACGCCACCGAATGCCTGACGAAGGCCGATCACTCCGTCGACCGCCGATGCGGAGCCCGTCGCACCTTCCCGTGCCAGAAGAGCGGCAACGAGCCCCGCGCGGCAAGCGCTCGCATTCTGGAAGAAGACCTCCGTGGTCCCATCCCTCGCCCACTGGCACACTCCGGCCGATGAGCTCGCCGCCATGCCGAGCGCATGCGCGGTGACCGTCTCGTCCAGGCCCAGCAGGTGGGCAGCGGCCGCTGCGGCTCCGAATGGGCCGAAGACGCTACTGGCCCGCCACCCGCGCGCCACGAAGTCCTCGGTCAGCACTGCGGCGGCGACCTGCGCGACCGCTTCGTAGCCGAGGACGATCGCACGCAGTACATCGAGCAGGGGAGACCGGAGTCGCTCGCCGATCGCGAGAGCCGCCGGAACCACCACGGTGCCAGGATGCACGCGGCTTTCGGCATGCGTGTCCTCGTGCAGAAGTGCGTGACAGGCAACGGAATTGGCGAACACGGCATCCGCCAAACCGCTCCGCTGTCCGCCACTCGCCCAGATCGCGACGTCGTCACCACTGCCGGCGATCGTCCTGGCCTGCGTGACCCAGGGCATGTCGCGCCCGCCGTACGCACAGGCGAGGGCATCGAGCAGGCAGGTGCCAGCCTGCTCGACCACCTCGGAGGTCAGGCGCGGCGCAACGGCACCGAGTTCCTCGGAGAGGTCGACGAGGAACACAGGTCAGACGCCTTCGGGAGACCGCTCGCCCGTCGCCACAGCGATGTCCGGCGCGAGGACCCGTGGCTGCCTGCGACGCACGACCAGAGCCGCAACCAGACTCACCAGAGCTGCGAACATCAGCAACAACGCGGGCGCTCGACTGTCACCGGTGACCTGCACGAGGGTCTGGCTGACGTACAGCGCAGGACCGCCCAGCAGCGCCGCCGCCAACGCGAAGCCAACCGCGAACACCGTGGCGCGTACCCGAGCCGGGAGGACCTCGACGTAGGTCGCCGGTGCGACCGAGGTGTACAACGCGGGAAGCACGCCCAGCGAGACGGTCATCAGGATAACCGTGCCCAGGCTCGCCGCGGAGGACAAGCCGATAAAGATCGGATAGGCGAGCACCAACGTTCCGGCGGAAGCCCCGAGGAGCATGGGCCACCGTCCCCATCGGTCCGACAGCGGGCCTCCGATCGCGACGAGCACCACCGCCACGGCGATGCTGATGACGGTCGCCAGCGTCGCCTGCGCCTGCGTGAAACCGAGCTGGATGATGTAGGACTGCGCGTAGGTGAAGGCGACGTAGTAGCCGATTTGCTGGAACGCGGCGACTCCGAAGATGAGGACGATGAGCCGCCAATGTTTCGTGAACGAGTCCTTGGCCGGCGAGGACGTGACCTGAGCCCGTTGCTCCAGCTCGCGGAACTCGGGCGACTCGTCGAGCCGGGCGCGAATGTACAGGCCGACGAGCCCGAGCGGCAGCGCCAGGAGGAACGGGATCCGCCAGCCCCATGACGCCATCGCCGCGGGTGGAAGGGTCGCGCTCAACAGGAGAACGATGCCCGCGGCCAGCAGCAGGCTGACCACACTCCCGATCTGCACTCGGCTCGTCATCGCGCCTCGTTGGCGCTGCGGCGTGAACTCGGCGGCGTACGTCATCGCGGTGCCGTACTCGCCACCGGCGGCGAGCCCTTGCAGCAACCGGCACGCCACGAGCAGGATCGGCGCCCACACTCCGATGGAAGCGGCCGAGGGCAGCAGACCGATCGCCGCGGTGGCGCCCGCCATCAGGACCAATGTCGCCACCAGAGCGGGCTTCCGCCCGGCCCGGTCCGCGATCGAGCCGAACATCAGCGAACCGAGCGGTCGTACCACGAAGGCGACGCCGAAAACCGCGAACGCGGAGAGCAGGGCGACCCCCGGCTGCGAGACAGGGAAGAACAGCTTCGAGAGCATCACTGTCAAGAAGCCGTAGACCGCGTAGTCGTAGGTCTCGACGGTGTTGCCGATCGCGGCCGCCAAGGTCACGCGTCGCATGAGCGCTGGAGGAGGGGGGACCACGCCGGGATTGGAGGAGGGCATCGGGGCTCCCGAGTCGTCGTTGACATGGAGGCGAAGGCCAGCGCGCTGAGGCACCTTCCCTGGTGACACCTCGACCGCCGACGACTGAGCGAGCCGTCCTGCACAGGGTTGCAGTACGTCTCGCCTGACCTGCGCACTCGCGACGAAGCACGGGTGGCGAAGGTCTCAAGGGAAGAGTAGAGACGACACTATGTCGAGTCAAGCATCAGAGTGTTGATCAAACTGCATTCGTGCTAGTCCGCCAGACCGAGCGCGTCGACCCACAGCCCGGTCACGACATCCAGCAGCGCCTCCCTCTCGATCACGAAGACCTTCTGCACGATCGCGCGGAAGCACAGCTGGTCGAGCTGCACCATGAGCAGCTCGACACGCAGTCGCTGCTGGTCGCGTCGCTCCTCGGGAATAGTGGCGAGATACTCGCCCAGCTCGCCGGCCAACTGGTCGAGCTGGTCCTTCCACCGGGTCGCGACCTCCAGGTCGCTCGCCATCGCCTCGTGGATGGCCGGAAGCAGTGCCGCCTGGTCCTCCCACCAGACCAGCGCCTTGTCGAGCCACTCGCGCACACTCGCCGCCTTACCTTCGGCAAGCGCCCGCCCGAGCAGCGACCAGTACTGCGCACTCTGCTCTTCCCGAACGGTGCGGTAAACCTCGGTGAAAACCTCGGCCTTGTTCGTGAAGTGCAGGTAGAAAGTCGCCCGGTTGACCTTCGCCGCCTTCGCGATATCCCCGACCGAAGCCTGCCCGTAGCCACGCTCCTCGAACACCTGCCGCGCCGCGGTGATGATCCGCTGACGCGTCATCCGCCGCTGTTCCTCGCGCACCGACAGCAGCTCCGTCGACTCATTCGACACCTTGTCGCCCACAGGCCGATGATAGCGTCCGAGGACTCACCCCGAGCGTTCGCGCCCAAACAGATTGCGGCCGGGTCGTGGTGCCACCGCGTCGCCGGTCGATAATGTTCGTACTCTGGCGCCGAGTGTCGCCACCGCGTTCCGGCGCGCGCTGGCCAGATCCGTCTGACTCGGTCGTTCGCCAGGTGTTGGTCCAGCACATCCGCACGTTGCGGACCGGGCCGGCAGCTCCTCGAGTTTGTCATTCCCGAGTAACGGCACTGGAGCCTGCGTGCCGTCGCCGGCTGTGTTCCCGAAGGTGTCCACAGCCTGCGACTCGGACCGGGTCGCCGTGTCCGGTTGCGGGCAAGGCCACTGGTCCAGCCCGTGCCGCTGGATAGCAGCGGGCCGCAGGGGCTCCGGGGCAAGGACGGGCTAGTAGGCCCGCCGCGCAGCGATCGCGGAGCAACCCTTGAGGCCGGAGGGGATCCCGTAGCCTCGTGCGGCGCTCAGCAAAGCCGACACAACGTCGTCCCCTGTGGAGAGACATCGATCACAACCTGGTGTAGGCCTCGATGTCCTGCTCGAACTCGGTGATGGCTCCGGCAGTCAGCGTCGGCCGGGTGTCGGAGATCGCCCGCAGGTAGTCCTTCGTCGTAGCCAGCCCGCCGTCGTCGTGCAGCACGTCGCGCTCGAAGGCCGCCTGGGCGCCTTGGCGCGCGGCGAACTCGATGTCGGCCGGGGTGAACAGATCGGAGTGCTCCACCAGCAGGTCCAGGTCGACGTTGTCGCGCGCCGGGCCGAGGTAGCGCGACCAGATCGCCCGCCTGGCGGGCGGGTCCGGCGGGCCTACCGGGATGATGTAGTCGAACCGGCCCGGCCGCAGGAACGCCGAGTCCAGGGAGCTCACCGAGTTCGTGGCGCAGACCAGCAGGCGGTGGTCGTGTTCGCGGAAGCCAGGGATCAGCTTGAGCAGTTCGTTGGTCACCCCGTGCGCAGGGCCGGCTGCGGGCGTCGAGCGGATCCCGGCGATCTCTTCGACCTCATCGATGAACAGCACCAGGTCGTCCAGCTCCTCCAGCTCGGCGAACACCGCCCGCAGCGAGGCCGCCAACCCGTCCGGGGACGACGCGGCCAGGCGCGACGGGAACAGCTCCACGAACGGCCAGTTCAGGCGGGAGGCGACCGCCTTGGCGAAGCTGGTCTTGCCGGTTCCCGGCGGCCCGAACAGCACGATCGCCTTCGGAGGCAGCACGCCGTGGCGTTCGGCCTGTGCGGAATGCGAGATCGGCAACACGACCCGTCGTTCGATGACGTCCTTTTCACGCTGCATGCCCGCCAGCGCGTCCCACTGCCCAGGCGGCAGCAGCCTGCCGCCGAGCTCCTCGAGCACGTCGAAGTCGGCCGGGTCGAGGTCCTCGACCTTCTCGAAGTAGGTCAGGTCGGTGCGCGGCCGGTAGCCGGAGTTGACCATCGCCCGAAACCCCGCGGCCCCCTCGGGGACCAGGCTCGCGATGCGGTGCACCCCCTGTCCGCGCAGCTTCTTCTCCAGCTCGGTCAGCAGCGCGCTGCCGATGCCGCGGTTGCGCCACCGGGCGTCGAGGGCGAACAGCGCCAACCAGGCCCGCTCGCCCTCCACCTTCGCCGCTGCCATGCCCACGACATCCTGCTCCACCACTGCGACCATCGCCGGATGACCGGCCCGCGCGATCGAGACCACCTCGGCAGCGGAGAACACCGGCTCTCCACCCCCCCTGCTCTGGTCCCAGATGTGGATCGCCTGGTCCAGATCGTCGTCGTGAAAATCGCGCACCCGCCACGATGGCATGGCACACCTCCCGGATTTCGCTTCGCACAGCAGGAAAAATCGCCTGCGAGCTGGGGTATTGCGGGGAAACTAACCGCCGCACCTAGGGCCCGCAATGAGCCAGCCCACACTCGGATCGTTCTCGGAATCGATGCCGAAAGCGTCCACACCGGAATCCTGCGATCTTCGGGACCAGCGGCGTGGGCGTGCGCTGCCTCACCGCACCCCACCAGACTCCGGTCCCGTAGGCGAGATCGTCGAGCCTGCGCAAGGCGACGAAGGTGACCGGGTCCACTCGCGAACCCCTCCGGCTGCGCTCCACCAGTGCGTCCACAGTAGAGCCGAGGATCAGCAATCGCCGTGCCCGCCGACTGCTGATCGCCAACGCGAGCCCGAGGGGCCAGTGATGTCGGACACCGGCACGCAGCAGCTGGACCGCGGTAGAGAACAACCCCGCCAGGGTCAGCAGGCCTGCCGTTCGCACTGGGGTGTCGGCGTCGGGCATCCGCCGGGCCAGGCGCACTCCGGCCACGGTGGACAGCCCCAGGGCAGCGGCGACGGCGGCAGGCCTGCGGGTCAGCAGCAATCCGACGGCCAGCAGGGACCAGCCCGTCACGTGCATCGGTGGCACCTGGCCCGGATGCCTCCGGGCCAGCAACGCCGCACCCGAGCCGTAGAAGGCGCGCCGAGCAACCCACCGCACCAGGCCGGTGCGGTGGTCGTGGGCCACTTGCGCGGCGGGCACGTACCGGAGCCGCCACCCCGCGCGGTGCAGGCGCATGCACAGGTCGACGTCCTCGGCGACCCGGAGTTCTTCGGCGAAACCACCGGGAGCTGCCGAACGCCGCAGGACGATTGCCGCACTCGGCACGTACGCCACTTTGGACATCGGAATCACAGGAGCTTCAGCGGCTCCCAGGTCCAGGGGGGAGCAGGTCCGTTCGAATGCGCCGATACGGGTCTCCCGCTCTTCCGGTAGGGCAACGATCCTCGGCGCGACGAGGCCGACGCAGGGATCGTCGAACTGCGCGAGCAGCGGCGGTAGCCAACCAGACAACGGGACGGTGTCGGAGTCGCAGAAGGTTACGAATTCCTGCGCCGTCGCGCGCAGGCCCGCGTTGCGAGCCGCCGCCGGCCCACGGCTGGTCTCGTGCCGGACGACCTCGGCGTCGTGCTCGCTCGCCACCGCCCGCACCGCCTCGCCATCGCGGGACCCATCGTCGACGACCACCACCGGCACATCGGCGGTCGCCGGGTCGGTCCGCACCGCGCGCAACACCCTGGCCAGCATGTCCACCCGATCTCGCACGGGGATCACGATGGCGACCGATCGCGGTTGTGGGCGCGCGGGGCGGGGATGGACCACGCCCGCGTCGAGCAGTACGCGGGCGAGGCGGGCCGAGGTGGTGTCCCGGACGGTGAACGCCCCGCCCCCGAGCAGGTCGGCCGCGCGGCGGTTCAGCCGCAGCAGGCGGGCGGGGCTTCCCCCGAACACCAGCCTCCCGTCTCGCGAGATCCTGGTCGCCTTGTCCAACTCGACGGCGAAGCCCGTTGGCAGCGCGGTGCTCATCCCATGAACCCCCCGTCGGCGTGCAGAACGGTTCCGTTGATCGCGCACGCCTCCGGCGAACATGCCCACGCCACCGCCGCCGCCACCTCCTCCGGTTCCAGCAAGCGATTGACGAGTTGATGCCTAGCCAGATCGTCCATATTGGACAGTCCGTACAGAGCCGCGGTGGCACGAAGCATGTCCGTGCGAGTGGATCCGGGGGAAACCGCCACCGCGCCGATCCCGGTTCCCTGCAGATCGGCCGCCAGCCCTCGCACCAGTCCCAGGACCGCGTGTTTGGCCGCGCAATACGCTCCCAGGCGCCACAAGCCGGTGTGCGCCGCAGCGGAGGCGAGCGCGACGAACCGGCCGCGACGCGGCTCCGGTGCGCCCAACATCGCGGGAACTGCGGCTCTGGCCAGGTTCAGCAAACCGACCACGTCAGTGGCAAACAGCGCGTTCCACTGCTGGTCGGTGGTCTCCCACAGCGGTTGGCCGCCCAGGACCACGGCTGCGGCGCCTACCGCCGCGTCCAGGCGTCCGTGCCGGTGGAGTGCTTGCTCCACGGCGGCGTCGAGGACGCCCTGCTCGCGGACGTCGCCCGGCACGGCCGTCACGGTCCCGCTCTCCAGGCTCCGGAGCTGATCGGCGGTACCCAGCGGATACGGCACGGCCGGATCGTCCTCGCAGAGATCGACCGCGAAGACGTTCCACCCGTCGTCGCTGAGCCGACGCACAACGGCGGCGCCGATCCCACGTGCAGCGCCGGTGACCACGGCGGTCGGACGGCCGGTCATGACATGACCCCCGCCGGTGCCCGGACGAGGCGTCCTCGCCGCACGGTCCAGGACCGCACGGCGGCGCTGAGCCGGGTGGACATCTCGTTGAGCAGATTCTCGCCCTCGGCCGCCGACGCCCCACTGGGATCCCCCAGCACGCCGTTGGAACTGACGGCGCGAACCGATGTCCGCACCAGTTCGCCCATGAGCTCCTCGACCGGCTCGGTGCGTCCCGCGCGAGCGCGGTCGCCCCGTACGGCGAGCGGCCGAAGCGCCATGAGCATCGATGTTTCGGTCCGCCCCGCGTGGGCGTCTCCACGTCCGACCGCGCACGGCCACCAGGCGACGTCGCGCCGCTCGCGACGCAGTTGCGCGACGGCCTCGGCCAGCGTCGCATTGTTGCCGCCGTGCCCGTTGACGATCAGCATCCGCCCGCACCACCGCGAGAGGGAGCGGCCGAGTTCGACCAGGAGCAGGTGCACTGCTTCGCACCCGATCGAGACGGTGCCGGGGAAACCCTCGTGCTCACCGCTTGCGGTGTAGGGCTGGGTCGGGGCCAGCAGGACGTCGGTGTCCGCGCCGAGTTCGCGCACCGCCTGCCACGCCACCGCGGTTGCGATGGAGCTGTCGGTGTCCACCGGGAGGTGCAACCCGTGCTGCTCGCACGAGCCGAGCGGAACGACGACGAGCGGGCGGCGGCCCTTGAGGTCCGGCCACGACTGCTCTGCGAGCAAGAGGCTCATGGCCGGCTCCCGTCGCTCTCCGACAGGTAGCCGCGCTCGCGGAGGTAGCCGAGCAGTTCGTCCACGGCCTCTGACGCGGGAAGCGGGCCCACGACGCGCGCGGAGGTGCTCGCCTGGAACGCGCCGGTGAGTTCGACGAGCCGCTCCTGCGGCCGGTTCCCGGCCGGTGGTTCGATCACGTGCGTGCGCGGGCGGCGCGGACCTTGCGCCAGCACCCTCGGCGACGCCGTTGCGGCGCTCGACTCCTTCACCACGGCGATTTCCCCGGATCGAGACGACAGCACCGCCGGCAGCGACGCCCGCCGCAAGCGAACTCCCGCGGCTTCCACTGAAACCACGGCTGGGCAGTTCACCTGCAACACCTCCCGCCGACCGTGGTCGAGACGGCGGTGCACCAGCAGGTCGCCCACCTCGCCGGGTTCCACGCGCACCACGCCCAGGGCCTGAGCCGCCCCGAACTCCGCCGCCAGGAACCCCGGCACCGTCCCGGTTCCGCGATCGACCGAGCGGTCACCGCACAACGTGAGGGCAGGCACGCCGTACCGCCGGCGCACGGCCGCCGCCAGGGACCTGGCCACCTGCCGCCCGTTGCCGACCAGCGCCGAGGCATCCGGAGCCGCGGCGTCGACGCGCAGCGCCTCGGCTGCTCCGGCGGCCAGTGCCGCTCGCAGCGCCGCGTCGGCTTCTGGTGGCCCGCAGGTGACCGCCACGACGCGGCCGGACCACCGGCCCGCCAGGCGCAAGGCGTGTTCCAGCGCGGCCTCGTCGGCGGCCGACACTCCGGTGTCGTGCACCCCGACCTGAACCGAGCCGGTGAGCGGGTCGACCGACGCCCGCAGCCAAGACCACTTCAGCGCGGCGACGATCACCGGACCGCCGGATCCAACCATGTCCATCAGGTCGCTCCTCGGAGCTGGTCTTCGACAGAAACTCTTCCAACGGACCAAGCCGCTTTCCGCCGCGCGAGGTTCCGCCGCCGCGAGCGGAGTTCGAAGGCATGCGCTCAGCCGTTGCGGAACACGACGCCGTCACCGCCGTCGGGATAGGTCCAGGTGATCGCGCCCGACTCATTGCAGACCATGTAGCAGGTCCCGCACTCGAAGCACTGCTCGTAGTTGAACAGGATTCCGCCGTCGCCGGTCGGCACGAACAGCTTGGCCGGGCACGAGTGCACGCACGCCTTCGTCGTGCACGATCGGCACACCTCGGAGTCGACGGTGATGTGCGCCCGCTCGGACACCCGGAACTCCACGCCGTCCATCCGCTCTTCGAACGACGTCGGCGGGTAGCGGTCGGTACCCGTCATCGGTCACTTCCCTTCATCGAAAGGCCCGCATACCCGCCAGCGCGTCGCGGGCGAGGTCGGTGAGCTTGATCCCCCGTCGCCGCGCGGTCCTGCGCAGCAATGCACCCAGCCGGGGCTTCGGTTCCGGGTTGTCCACTGTAAACAGCTGTTGCAGGAAGTCGCAGACCAAGCCCGGATATTCGTGCTGAACACGTGGCGAGAGCACGAACCCCGGCGCCCGCCGGAGGCGCCGGTGGTCGGCCAGGACGAAGGTGTCGGCCAACCGCTGGCGGTACTGCGCCAGCCCCGCCGCCGTAACGTCCCCTCGATCGAGCGCACGTGCGGCCGTTCGACCGGCGACCAGGCCGGAGCCGATCGCGAAGTTGACGCCCTCCAGCCAGATGCCCGCCGCCAGGCACATCCCGGCCGCGTCCCCGGCGAGCAGCAGCCCGTCGGTGACCAGCCTGGGCATGTGGTCGTAGCCACCTTCGGGGATCAGGTGCGCGGAGTACTCCTTCAGCTCACTGCCCCGCAGCATCGGCGCTATCGATGGGTGCGCCTTGAGCTCGGCGAGCAGTTCCTCAGGCCTGCGGCCGGACCTCGCCAGGTCGGACAGCGCAAGCACGAGCCCGATGCTGACGGTTTCCTTGTTGGTATAGAGGAAACCGCCGCCAGCGATCGGGCCGGTGCAGCCGACCATCTCGATGTCCAGTCCGTCATCCGGGCCAAGGCCGAACCGGTCTTCGAGGACGCCGCGCGGCAGCGCGAGGGTCTCCTTCACACCGAGCGTGTGGTGCTCGGCGTCGGCCGCCGGCAGCAGGCCGGCGCTCTTGGCCAGGAACGAGTTCACGCCATCGCAGGCGATCACCACCGGCGCACGCAGATCGCCGTCGGGCCGGTCGGTGCGGACACCGACGATCCGCCCGGTGTCCTCGCGGAGCAGTTCGGTCGCCACCGTGGAGGTGATCAGCTCGGCGCCCGCCCCCACCGCCTTGCCCGCGAGCCAGGAATCGAAGTCCGCGCGGTAGGTGGTCATGCCGTTGTGCGGCGGCCCGCTCCAGTCCTGGCTGCGGAAGTCCACCGATATCGACTGCGTCGGGGTGAGCATCATCGTGCTGCGGCGGGTGATCCACCGCTGCACCGGCACCTCGCTCCACCACTGCTCGGCGACCTCGTCGAGGATGCGGCCGTAGACCACACCGCCGTAGACGTTCTTCGATCCGGGGAACGGACCGCGTTCCAGCAGCGCGACCCGGCGACCCGCGCGGGCCAGTTCCAGCGCCGCGGCGGAGCCAGCCGGTCCCGCACCCACTACCACCGCGTCGAACTGCGTCTCGTCAACCGGCACGGTGCCTCCCTCCCGCGAACGACTGCTCCGCCACCCCGAGCCTGCGGGCCAGTTCCCGCAGCACCTCGGGCGCGTCGGCGACGATGCCCAGATCGGCCATGGCGGTCATCGGGCACGACGGATCGGTGTTGATGCTCACGACGCAGTCGGGGTCGCCGAGCCCGCCGGTGTGCTGCGTGGCCCCGGAAATTCCGAACGCGACGTAGAGCCGCGGGTCGACGACGACCCCGGTGGTGCCGATCTGGCGGGAGTAGTCCAGCCAGCCCGCGTCGGTGACGACCCTGGTCGCCCCGACCGAGGCGCCCAGGACTCGGGCCACCTCGCCCAGCAGCCGCATCGCCTCGGTTCCGGACTCCCCCGGTGGCACCAATCCCGCACCTCCGGCGAAGATCCGCGGCGCCTCACCGAGATCCATCGTGGACGGATCGGGCGGGAGAGTTTCGACCAGCCGCGCGTCGTGCCGGACCCGCTCCGGCACGACACGCGGCTCGATGCGCGGACGCTGCCGTCGCGGTTCGGCGCTCCGCGCATTCGGCGCGAGCGTGACGACCACGGGCCGGTCCACCGCGACGCGCAGTGCGACGCGATCGTCCAAGCGCGCCAGTTCCACTTCGTCGTCGCCGCATCGGGTCGCCCAAGCCAGCAGCGGCCGGTCCAGCTCCACCGCCAGCCGCGGGGCAAGGTCGCGGCCGTCAGGTGATGCCGGCAGCACCACGATCCCGTGGTCGTCCAGCTCCGGCGCGATGCTCGCGGCGAGGCCGCCCATCTCGGCCGGGCTGCTCTCGGCGATCACGACGCGGTCCGCGCTGAGCCCTTCGGCGGCTGCGCGTGCGCCGCTGCCGACCACCAGGGCCGTACCTCCGGCTTCTGCCACTGCTTCGTCTGCCCCGAGCGGCAGCGTGCCGTCGCGCACGACGATCACGGCGATCTTGTGCTGGCTCACAGCGCCACCCCCACTCGATGGCCCTCCACCACGGCGGCGTGCGCTCGGCGGGGGGCGATGCAGTCGCCGACGCGGTGCACGTCGAACGGACTGCCGCGGAGTTCGTGCCACAGCTGGTCGTTCGGCGCCTGATGCGTCGCGCAGACGACCCAGTCGCACCGGCGCTCGCGCATCTGGCCGGTCGGGTGGTGCAGCAGTTGCAGGACAACGCCCCCGTCGTCCTGCCGACCGCAGCCCATCACCACCAGGTCGGTGGACTGGGCGATCCCATGCCGGTGGGCGCGGACGTTGAACGACTCCATGTCAAGGGTGATGCCCAGGTCTTGCCCGACGACCATGCCCGCGGTGACCAGCTCGACCGCACAGCCGCGCTCGGCCAGCAGCTCCGCGGTGGAGGTCGACTGGTGGAAGCCGAGGTCGTCGACGACGACCACGTCGCCATCGGGTTCGGCCCGTCCTTCCAGCACGTCGCGGACGTCCACCACCCGTTCGCAACCACCAGCCCAGTGCGGAGCCTGCGGACGGGCACCGGTGGCCAGCACGACCACGTCGGGGCTCTCAGCCCGGATCAGCGTCGCGTCGGCGCGCACCCCGGTGCGGATCTCGACCCCGTGCCGCTCGCACTCGGCAGCGAGGTTCCGCACCACATCGAGGAATTCCGCCCGGCTCGGCACGCTCGCCGCGACCGATACCTGGCCCCCGGTGCGCGGTTGTTCCTCCAGCACCGTGACCCGGTGTCCGCGCCGCGCGGCGACGGCCGCGGCCTGCAGGCCGGCGGGACCGCCGCCGACCACCAGCACCCGTCTGCCGCGGACGGCCGGAGTCGGCAACGCGGTCGATTCCTTGCCCGCACGGGGGTTCTCGATGCAGCCGAGCCACCGGTTCAACCCCATCCGCCCCACGCACTCCTGGTTGCACGACAGGCAGGTGCGGATGTCAGTGGCCGCTCCGGCCCGCGCCTTGGCCGCGAAGTCGGGGTCAGCGATCTGCCCGCGCACCACGCCGACGAGGTCGCAGTGACCTTCCTCCAGCGCCCGCTCGGCCTGCTGCGGGTCCTTGAACCGCCCGACGCCCACCACCGGCAGGTTCACCCTGCGGCGCAGCGCGTTCGGGATGAACAGCGCGTATCCCGGCGGGACGTGCATCGATGCCTCGATCATGTACAGCGTCGAGGTGGCGACGCCGATCGAGGTGTTGATGTAGTCGACCTTCCCGGTCGCCTCGACTGCGGCGGCGATCTCCACCGCTTCGTCGATGGTCGTGCCGCCCTCGATCAGCTCGTCCCCGCAGATGCGCACCCCCAGCGCCCGGTCGGGGCCGATCGACTCGCGTACCGCGTGGATGATCTCGCGCAGCAGCCTCATTCGGTTGGGCAGGCTGCCGCCGTAGGCGTCGGTGCGCTTGTTCGTCGCCGGGGACAGGAATCCGCGCACGATCGACGAGTGCGAGCACTGGAGCTCGACGCCGTCGAAGCCGCCTTCAGCGCAGTGCGCGGCGACCGTGCCGTACCCGGCGACGACCTCGTTGATCTCGTGCTTCTCCAGCGCCTTGGGCACCTCGCGGAACATCGGGTCGGGGACCGCCGACGGCGCCCACACCGGCAGGCGTGAGTACATCGACGAGGCTTGACCGCCGTTGTGGTTGATTTGCGCGAAGATCGGCGTCCCGTGCGCGTGCACGGCCTCGGTGATGCGTCGGTAGCCGGGGATGACCGACCGGTGGAAACCGTGGATGAGCTTCTCGTACGGCCAGTCCGTCGGGTGGGTCGAGTGCTCCTCGGTGATCACCAGCCCGGCGCCGCCCGCCGCCCGCGCCGCGTAGTAGGCAGCGTGCTGCTCGGTCGGATGCCCATCTTCGGCGTAGTTGGTCAGGTGCGCTGAGAACACGATGCGGTTGCGCGCGACCACAGGACCGATCCGCAGCGGCGAGAACAGATAGCGGTAGCGTCCTTGACCACTCATGGGCCGCTCCTCGCGGGCGCCGGCGGACCGGCTTCGGTGATGACGGGCATGCTGCCGACGCGCACGGCCGTCCGACGGCCTTCCAGCACCGCTTCGAGGACAGTGCGCGGCGCAACGCAGTCGCCGGCCCGGGGTGTGCCCTGCCGGTACAGCGACTCCTCTGGCAATCTATGTCCACAATGGATCATCACGGCGCACTCGACGGTGCGTCGCTCGGCGGTCCAGCAGTCCTCCAGCACGGCGCGACCATCGCCGACCTCCCGCAGCAGGCTGCGCAGTTCCCGGTGGACGCCGACGCGCTGGAGACGCGCGTTCGCGTCGGCCAGGTCCCCCGTGATCGCCAGCTTCGTGCCCGCAACCTGGTCCTGGGTGACCAGGGAGGTCGTCCGGCCGCGTTCGGCGAGCAGCTCGGCCAGCCCCACCCCTACCGCGTCGCCGATCGGGTCCAAGACCAACACGGGTCCGGCCGGGAGGTCGTCGATGCGGAGCAGCGCATCGGCTGCGTCGAGCACGGTGGTGCCCGGCCGGATGTCGTAGTTCCTCGGCCCTGGCACCGATCCGGTGGTCAGCACCACCTCGATGCCCTCTGCCCGCGCACTCCAGAGGTGCGCCTGGTCCACCTCAGCGCCAAGGCGGACCGCGATGCCGAGCCGGTCGAGTTCCCCTTCCCACCACCGGATCGCGTCGGTGAACCGGTGCCTGCCGGGAAGCATCGCCGCCAGCCTTGCGGCGCCACCCAGGCGCTGCTGGCGCTCGGCCAACTCCACGGCGTGGCCGCGCTCGGCCAGAATCCGCGCCGCCTCCATCCCGGCGGGCCCACCGCCGACGACGAGCACGCGCTTGGGCGCCGGATCGGTGCCCAGCGGTGGAAGGTCGGCGGGTTCGTGCCCGCTCCCCGGTTCGACTACCGAGGAGATCACCGGATTCCGGTTGTCCCGCACCATGCACGCCTGGTTGCACAGCACGCACGGGCGCACCCGCTCGGGCACCCCCGCACGAACCTTGCGCACCAGATCGGGATCGGCGATCTGCGCGCGCGTCATCTCGACCAGGTCGGCCACACCGTCGTCGAGGGCCCGCTGGGCGCGATCCGGATCCACAACGGAGCCTTGCAGCACCGTTGGCGTGCCGTGCGGCCGGACTTGGCGGCAGAGTTCGACGTTGAACCCCGGTTCGGTGTGCCCGTCGGGCCGGGTCGCCGACGCCGAGAACACAGATCCGCGCACCACGACGAGGTAGTCCACCAGCGGCGCCAACCGCGTCGCCTGCTCGGCGGCGGTCTCGGGTGTCACCCCCGCCCAGGGCGCCAGCTCGTCGCAGCTCAACCGGAGACCGAGCAGCGCGTCACCGATCCGTTCCCGAACGGCGCGCAGCACCTCTTCGGTCAGCAGCAGCCCGTCCTCGCCGTAGCGGTCGGTCCGGTGGTTGGTCAGGCCCGAGTGGAACTGCCGCAGCAGCGAATGCTGCCCGGCGTTGACCTCCACCCCGTCCAGGCCGCTGCGCACCCCGAGCGCCGCGGCATCGCCGAAACCGGCCACGAGGGCTTCGATCTCGCGCTCTTCAACCTCCATCGGCATCTCACGGCTGGCCGGGTCGGGGAACCGGGAAGGGGCCCACAGCGGCGCCTGGGAGAACGCCGACGACCCCTGTAGCCCCGCGTGCCCGAGCCCGGCGAGGACCAGCGAGCCGTGCGGGTGGCAGGATTGCGCCACCCGCGCCCACCCCTCGGCGCACTCGGCGGCCAGCGGCGCGCGCTCGTAGGGCCAATCGGACGGGTGCACGCTGGCGATCTCGGTGACGATCACACCCGCGCCGCCGCGCGCACGCCGCTCGTAGTAAGCCGCGTGCCGGTCCGAGATCGCCCGCTTGCGACCGAGGTTGGTCTCGTGCGGCCCGAACAGGACCCGGCTCGGTGCCCGATGACGGCCCAGTTCGACGGGCGTGACCAGCGACCGGCTCATGTCAGCCCCGCCAGCGGGCTCGCGTCGCAGGCGCGGTCCGGTCGGCGGACCGGCGGCAGCCCGAGCATGACCTGCTGCTGGCGCGCGCTGGGCCGGGAGTGGTCCTGCGCCGGCCGCGGCGAGGTGCCCGGCTCGACCGCCGCCAGCGCAGCCTCGCCGTGACCCTTGACGCACTCCGGATCCGGGCCGTCCAGCGGCAACCCGGTGAAGAACTTCGCCGCCATGCACCCGCCCTGGCAGGCGTCGTACGCGGCACATGACGTGCACGCGCCGCCCGTTTGCGGCCGGCGCAAATCCTGGAACAACGCGGAATCGCGCCACACCGCACCGAACCCGGCCTCGCGGATGTTGCCGGCGAGAAAAGCGTCGTGGATGGCGAAAGGGCAGGCGTAGACGTCGCCGACCGGGTCGATCAGGCAGACCACCCGGCCTGCTCCGCACAGGTTCAGGCCCGGCAGGGGATCCGAACCCAGCGCGTTGAGGTGGAAGAACGAGTCCCCGGTCAGCACCCGCTCGCCGTGGTCGAGCAGCCACCGGTAGATCTGCATCTGCTGCTCGGCGGTCGGGTGCAGTTCGTCCCACACGTCGGCCCCGCGCCCGGACGGCCGCAGCCTGGTGATCCGCAGCTGCGCGTCGAAGAAGTCGGCGATCCGCTCGAACTCGTCGAGCTGGTCGACATTCTGCCGCGTCATCACCACGGAGATCTTGAAGCCGCGCATTCCGGCTGCGGCGAGGTTCTGCATCGCCCGCATCGCGGTGTCGTAGGACCCTGGCCCGCGCACCGCGTCGTTGACCTCGGCGGTGGCGCCGTCCAGCGAGATCTGCACGTCGACGTAGTCGGTCGCGGCGAGCTGCCTCGCGCGCTCGAGGGTGATCCGGAAACCGTTGGTGGAGAACTTGATCCCGACGTGGTGGGCGACGGCGTAGTCGACCAGTTCCCAGAAGTCCGGGCGCACGGTCGGTTCGCCGCCGCCGACGTTGACGTAGAAGACCTGCATCCGCTCCAGCTCGTCGATGACGCGCTTGATCTCGTCGGTGCTCAGCTCGTCGGGGTCGCGGCGCCCCGATGACGACAAGCAGTGCGCGCAGGACAGGTTGCAGGCGTAGGTCCACTCCCAGGTCAGGCAGATCGGCGAGTCGAGTCCGTGTTTGAACTGTTCGACCAGTGGTGGGACTGCGGCAGTGGGCATGGGCAACTCCCGGGTCAGGCGCGGACGATCATGTCCGCGCGGGCCAGCGACGCGAGCGCGCTGAGGTATCCGCGCTCCTCGTGCCGGGCGACGCCGTGGGCGGACAGCGCCGCCCGCGCGGACCGGTGCTTGTGCAGGCTTTGGACCACGGTCACCAGCAGCGGCGTCTTGAGGAACGACAACCGGCGGTTGCCGAAGTGGTAGGCCAGCGCGCCGAAGGGCTCCGGGCGTAGCGCCACGTTCGGGCTCAGCGCGTAGGGGCCATCCGGTTCGAAGGCGGGGTGGTCCCGCGCCTCCGGGGGCAGTGATCGGCCCCCGGAGACGCGGCGCTCAGTAGACACCGCACATCCCGTCGATCGACACCTCTTCGACGAGGAGTTCCTCGACCTCATCGGAGTCGAGGTCGTGCTCGGGCAGCTCGGCGGTCTGGTCGGACATGGCGACTTCCCCTCTCTGCCAGGCGGTCTCGCCGTGGTCGAACCGAAGCTAGCCCCCGGTTCCCAGCGGGTTCGCCGTGCTGACGGTCCTTCCCGGCCCGTCCGGTCGGACAGGTGCGGACTGGACTCCGGGACGGTGGTGCTGTGCTCGGTGCACCAGGCGGGCGCCGGGCGGAGAGAGAAGCTGGCGGAGCCTCGGCGGCCCGGGTACACCAGA
Organism: Saccharopolyspora sp. NPDC003752; assembly: GCF_053605825.1. Classification (NCBI taxonomy): domain Bacteria; kingdom Bacillati; phylum Actinomycetota; class Actinomycetes; order Pseudonocardiales; family Pseudonocardiaceae; genus Saccharopolyspora; species Saccharopolyspora sp. NPDC003752. Next base: position 221,073 of record NZ_JBSGJZ010000012.1, read on the forward strand.
TTGGCTGGACCACTCCGGAACCGCGGCGCTAGCGGCCAGCGGGCGTCGTGCGCGATGTGCGGACTTCACCGAGCAATGCGACGCGGTGGTAGCACCGGCGATCCGACGGAGGTGGTACGCGCGGCCACCGACTTCGTCGAACGCCTGTCCTGACCCGCACCTGTCCGATCGGACAGGTGCGGCACTGCTTGGACGGCCGGTCTTGGGTGTCCACATCGGGGGTTTGCGGTCCTGCGCCTACCCGCCGGCCGGCGCGACGGCCTAGCGTCCCCACCAATCCGCGCCGTGACCCACGTCACGAGCGGAAGTCAGCTGGAGAGGAGACGCCGCATGAAGGTCGAGGAGCTGCTCAAGCCGTTCCCGCTCAAGGAGTTCCACCCGTTCCCGCGGGCCCTGATGGGCCCCGGGGCGCACGAGATGATCGGCCCGGAGGCGATCAAGCTCGGCTTCACCAAGCCGCTGGTGATGACCTCCGGCCTGCGCGGCACCGACATCGTGCACAACATCGTCGAGTCGCTGAAGTACCACGGCCTGGAGCCGGTGCTCTACGACCAGGTCGAGTCCAACCCCAAGGACTACAACGTCATGGACTCGGTGACGCTGTACCAGGAGAACCGCTGCGACAGCTTCATCTCCATCGGCGGCGGTTCCTCGCACGACGCCTGCAAGGGAGCCCGGGTGTCAGTGGCCCACGACGGCCGCAACGTCAACGACTTCGAGGGCTTCAACAAGTCGGAGAACCCGAACAACCCGCCGCACATCGCGGTGTCCACGACCGCGGGCACCGGCTCGGAGACATCCTGGGCCTACGTCATCACCGACACCACCACCGACCCGGAGAACCCGCACAAGTACGTCGCCTTCGACGACGCCTCGGTCACGAGCCTCGCCATCGACGATCCAGTGCTGTACTACGACTGCCCCGTCGACTACACGGCGCAGTGCGGTTTCGACGTCCTCGCGCACGCCTCGGAGCCCTACGTCTCGCGGCTGAACTTCCAGCCATCGCTGGGCAACGCGCTGCACGCGATCAAGCTCACCGCGCAGCACCTGCGCGAGGCGACGTGGAACGGCCAGGACCTGGCCGGGCGCGAGGGCATGATGTACGCGCAGTACATCGCCGCGCAGGCGTTCAACTCCGGTGGTCTCGGGATCATCCACTCGATCTCGCACGCCGTGAGCGCGTTCTACGACACCCACCACGGGCTCAACAACGCGATCGCGCTGCCGCGCGTGTGGGCCTTCAACATGCCGGTCGCCTACAAACGCTTCGCCGACATCGCCAGGGCCATGGGCATCGACACCCATGGGATGACCGATGTGCAGGCCGCGGACGCGGCGCTGGCTGCGGCGATCCGGCTGCTGCGCGACGTCGGCATCGCGGAGCGCTTCGTCGACGTCAAGAAGGACACCTACTCCAAGAACCGGCTCGGCGAGGGGCCGACGAAGTACTACGAGCGACGCAAGGAGATCAAGGGCGACGCCGAAGACGTCGACGCCATCACCCGGCACGTGCTCGGTGACGCCTGCACTCCGGGCAACGCCAAGGAATGCACGTTCGACACGGTCCGCCCGGTCGTCGAGCACTGCATGACCGGCGACCTGGACGACCTGCTCAGCTGACCCGGCGTGGGGTGGCGGGCGAGCCCGCCGCCCCACCCAGAATCGGAGGAACCGTGCACGACACCACCGAAGCCCCGTTCGAGTCGGTGCAGGAGGTCCTGGACCTGTTCGCCGAGGGCGGCTACCTCGCCGACCAGCGCCTGGCGACCACCGTTTTCCTCAGCACCCGGCTGGAGAAACCACTGCTGCTCGAAGGACCCGCCGGCGTCGGCAAGACCGAACTGGCCAAGGCGCTGGCGACCGCGACCGGCAGGCGGCTGCTCCGGCTCCAGTGCTACGAGGGGCAGGACGAGACCAAGGCCCTCTACGAATGGGACTACGGAAAGCAGCTGCTCTACACCCAGATGCTGCGGGACAAGATCGGTGAGCTCGTCGCCGAGGCTCCCGACCTGCACACCGCGGTCGACGCGATCGGCGACCAGGACAGCGCCTTCTTCTCCGAGCGGTTCCTGGCCAGCCGGCCGCTGCTGGACGCGGTGCGCGGCGAGCAGCCCGCCGTGCTGCTCATCGACGAGGTCGACCGGGCCGACGAGGCGCTCGAAGCCGTTCTGCTGGAATGCCTCGGCGAGTACCAGGTCTCGGTTCCCGAGATCGGCACCTACCGCGCCGCGACGCCCCCGTACGTCGTGCTGACGTCCAACAACACCCGCGATCTGTCGGCGGCACTCAAACGCAGGTGCCTGCACCTCTTCCTGGACTACCCGGACGTCCAGCGGGAGCTGGAGATCATCCGCTCCAAGAACACCGGGCTGCCCGACGCCCTGGCCGCCCAACTCGCCGAGATCGTGCGCGACATCCGCGGACTGCCGCTGCGGAAGGCCCCCAGCATCTCGGAGACGATCGACTGGGCGCGCACGCTGGCCGTGCTCGGCGTCGACGAACTGGGGCCCGCCCTGCTGGCGGACACGGCGAACGTCGTCCTCAAGTACGAGCGGGATCTCGACCGAGCGCGGGAACTGATTCCCCAGCTGCGGGACCCCAATCGCGATGTGCCCGAGCGCCTGCACGGCCACGGGCACGGCCACGGGCATGGGCATGGGCACGGGCACGACGGCGCGGAGGTGGACCAGTACGACGAAGGCAAGCGGGTCCGGGCCGCCATGGACCAGCCGGGCAGGCACGACGACGGCTACTACGGCGCGAGGACCAGCGGCCCGTTGCAGCGCTCCGGTGCGAACCGTTCGTCCGACGCGCGCAAGCTTCCCTTCTGAGCAGCCTATGGGGCGAAGTCAAGTGGCGGTGTTTCCGGTTTTGGGTGTGCGGCAGCGTCCCCGCGTGGGTAATCGAGATTCCGGAGAGAAGCCTTCGAGTCGTTACGAGAAACCCGTAATCGAGGAGGAAGTGGTGCGGTATTCCTCGGACAACGTCGTGAATTCTCCGACCTCGTCATACGCCTCATATCCCGACGGAGTTTCCGACCATGCATTCGCCACGTGAGTTCGACTATCACGTCAGGCTTGCCGGAGACTTGATGAATTTTGCGCTTGAAAAGAGCCGCTGGGATGACACCGCGCAGGCTCAATGCGCAGCGCACGGCCCCACCTTGCCCGATTTACCGGCAGCCCGGGCAGGCGCACCTGTTCCGACGACGCCGGACAGGGCGGGAGGTGTGGAGTGGCATGCGGTTTTCGATCAGGCGCCCGTGCCCACCGCGGTGCTGGATGTGCAGGGCAGCCCCCAGTACGTCAACCCGGCGCTCTGCAATCTACTGGGCCGCGGAGCCGCAGACCTACTGCAGCCGCGCCCGCACGACACCTTGTGTCCAGGCCACGCGGTCCTGCAGAACGCCGTTGTCGGGGACACCCTCGCGCGCGGACACGCTGTGGCGGAAACGTGGTACCACAAGCCCGACGGCCAGACGATCTGGGTGCGGCTCTCAGGTTCGGTCATCAACGATACCGTCAGCCGCCCGTGCTCCATCCTGTTGCAGGCAGAGGACGTCACCACCCGCCACAACTGCGAAACCCTGTGGGACCAGTGCTTCGCCACGGCGCCGATCGGGATGGCCCTGCTGGATCTGCAGGGGTATTGGACATCGGTGAACGACACATTATGCGACCTGCTGGGTTACCGTCGCGATGAAATTCTCGCAATGCACTTTTCCGACCTGACCTACCCTGGCGATGAAGAGCAGGGCGACACCGCCCTCGCCGATCTGCGTGCGGGCCGCACAAAGACCGTCAGCACGGAAAAACGCTACCGGCACAAGGACGGACACCCAATCACGGTATTGATCCGATCCAGCGTCGTCACCGGCCCGGACGGCCGGCCGTCCTTCCTCGTCAGCCACTACGAGGCGATCGGCAACGGACGCATGACCGATACCCACCTCGCCCACCTCGCATTGCACGACCCGCTGACCGGACTGGCCAACCGCGCCTTACTCGCCGACCGCCTACACCACGACCTCGCCGCACTAGCCGGTAGCAGCGGCGTTCTGGCCGTACTCGTCGCCGACCTCGACCAGCTCAAACAAGTCAACGACCGCTACGGCCACCTCGCCGGCGACCATCTCCTGACCGCAGCCGCCCACCAACTGCTGGGAGGCGTGGACCCCAGTGCCACGGTGGCACGACTCGGCGGCGACGAGTTCGTCGTCGCCAGCCTCGTCGACGACATCCCCACAGCCGAAACGCTACGGGACCGCATCGCAGAACTCCTCAACACCAAGACCACCGCAGCCGGACACCAGGTCAACCTGAAGGCCAGCGTCGGGATCGCCGTAACCCAAGACCCCACCGCTGAACCAAAAGAACTCCTGCACCTAGCTGATCAAGACATGTACGCCCGCAAAAAGAACCCCCGAAACGCATAACACACAACCCCACCATTCGATGACTGCCCGGCGCTCTCGCCCCAACCGGGGCTCCGCGATCAACGCAACGATCCGACGAGCCGATATCGAGATCAACATTACTTGACGAGGCACAAGGGGACGGTATGGAAACGAGCTTGCACCGCTTCGTCCGCCTGCTGCGCCTGCACGGGGTGCGGGTGTCAGGGGCTGAGGCGACCGACGCCATGCGGTGCGCGTCGCAGCCCGGCGTGCTGTCGTCCAGGTCCGTGCTGCGCGACGCGCTGCGGATAGCGCTGATCAAGGACCGCCGGGACGACGAGGTGTTCGACGACGTCTTCGACGCCTTCTTCCACCTGCGGCGGGTGGTCGAATCCACCGACGGCGACGGGCCTGACCACACCCACGACGACCTGTCCGACACCGGTGAACTCGAACGCTTCACCGCCTCCGAGGAGCCCTCCAGCACACCGCAGGAGGGCCACAGCCACGACGCCCCGAAGGACCTGCGGGACTTCTTCGACCCGGAGGACCTGGCCCAGCAGTACAACCTGCACCAAGAGGCCAACAAGATCGATCTCGCGTCGATCACCGACGAGATAGTCCTCTCCCGCGACCAGTCCTCGCCGGGGCGCGGCGACAGCGCCGGCGTGCAGCTCGAGACCACCCGGCTGCACAACGCGGGCACGCCCGGGCAGTTGTCCCAGCAGACCGGGCACCGGATCGACACCGATCTGACCATCGCCGAGGAACGGCTCCTGCTGGACTGGCTGGCGGATGCCGACTCCGACCTACAACTGCCGCGCAAGCCGCTGTCCGGGGTGCTCGAGGACCTGCCCGCGCTCCTGAAGGAACACCTGCGCAAGCTCACCGAAATGGAACACCGGTCGGTCGAGTCGGTCTCGCCCGCAGGCGTCACCGACCGGATCGACGAGCGGGAGCGCCAGGAGCTGGAAGACTCGCTGCGCAGGCTGGCCCGGAGTCTGCGCGGGGCGCGCACCAGCAAGCAGGTAACCAGCCCGCACGGCAGGGTCCACTCCGGACGGACGATGCGCCGGAACATGCGCTACGACGCCGTTCCGTTCCGGCCGGTCACCACCAAGCGCGGCGAGGACAAGCCGCGACTGGTGGTGCTGGCCGACGTGTCGCTGTCGGTGCGCAGCACCGCCCGCTTCACGCTGCATCTCGTGCACGGCCTCCAATCGCTGTTCAGCCGGGTGCGCACGTTCGCCTTCGTCGCAGACATAGTCGAGATCACCGACCTGTTCGAGCAACATCCGCTGGAGAAGGCGCTCGGGCTGGTCTTCGACGGGCTGCCGGCGGGCGGGGTCCTCGACGTCGACGCCAACTCCGACTACGGCGGCGCGCTGCGGGAGTTCCTCGACGAGCACGGCTCATCCCTGACCCGACGGACGACCTTGCTGGTGCTCGGCGACGGCCGGGGCAACGGCAACGATCCCGACGTGGCGGCCTTCGCGGAGATGGCGCGGCGGGTGCGGGAAACCATTTGGCTCACCCCGGAACCCCGCTACTCGTGGGGGCTGGGCCGGTGCGATCTACCGCGCTACGCCGAGCACTGCGACCGCGTCGAAGTGGTGCGCGATCTGGCCGGCCTGGCCCGCACATCGGATGCGATGTCCTCGGAGGCGGTGGGGCGATGAGTGACGCGGGGCAGTTCTCCGGCAGCGCCACGATCGATCCGCTGGCCCGCAGCAGTCCCGGCTGCTACCGCGACGAGGCGGTGGTCGTGGTGCACGAGCGGCACGACCCGACGCCGGACCGGATCCCGATCACCCGCACCCGGCACTTCGGCCTGCACCGCGACGGCCACCGGGTGCTGGTCAGCCACCGCCTCGAGCCGCACGAGCTGGACAACGACGTGGCGGGCAAGCTGGCCGACGAGCTGTTCGCGCCGGGCTGGCTGACCGGGGCGGAGGTCTTCGAACGAGTCTTCACCGGCATCGTCAGATCCACTGTGGATGATTCGGTCGACGCCTGGTCCACCTTCTACCGCAACACCCTCGCCCGGATCCGGCTCCCCAGGGACGCCGGCGGCGCGCCGCACTCGTCGATCTCGGCGATGGTGCCGGTCTACTCGCGGGTGCTGGAGCTGGTACCGCCGGGCCGGGTCCTCGACGTGGGCTCCTGCTTCGGATTCCTGGCCCTGCTGCTGGCCGAGCGGCCCGGCACCGCGGTCGTCGCCTCCGACATCGCCAACGGCACCGTCACATTGCTGCGCACCATCGCCCGCGAGCTGGGCCTACCGCTGGGCGCGCTGGTCTGCGACGGCGCACGAGTGCCGCTGCCGGACCAGGCCGTCGACACGGTGACGGTCATACACCTGCTGGAGCATCTCGACCCCGAGCACGGCGAGGCCGTCCTCGCCGAGGCGATCCGGTTGGCGCGGCGACGAGTCGTCGTCGCGGTCCCATTCGAAGCCGAACCGACGGCCGCCTACGGGCACCTGCGCACCTTCGACATCGCCGAGCTGCACCGGCTGGGGACCGGCACCGGACTGCCCTACGAGGTCGACGAGCACCACGGCGGCTGGCTCGTCATCGACTCCGCCTGATGGGCGTGTCGGTCCTTGAGCACTGTGGGGAAGGGCCGTTGCTGGTGGTCGTGGCACCACATCGTGATCGACACGGCAACAGGTCGAGATCCACGCTCAGATGAGCCCGCGCTTGCTTGCTTCGTAGACGGCTTCCGCGCGGGTGGAGACATCGAGCTTGCGCATGATGTTGCGCACGTGGAACTTCACCGTCGTCTCGGAGATGTAGAGCTGGCCGCCGACGTGCCGGTTGCTCGACCCGGTGGCCATCAGCCGGAGCACACCCAGCTCGCGTTCGGTCAGTTCCGGTGCGGTGGAGCGGTTGTTCATCGAGTGCACCATCGCCGCGGCCGAGCGCGAGTCGAACGCGCTCTCCTTGCGGGCCACCGCGCGGATCGCCCGGACCAGCTCGGTGGTGTCGACGTCCTTGACCACGTAACCACGGGCACCGCGGTGCACGGCGTCGACGACGAGCTTCTCGTCCAGGAACGTCGTCAGCACCAGGACCCCGAGACCCTCGTGCTCCCCGGTCAACCGCTCGCACAGGGCCAGGCCCTCGGTGTCCTCACCCGAGGACAGCTTTAGGTCCAGCAGCACCACTGCGGGCCGCGTCCGGCCGACCACCGCGACCGCCTCCGCCGCGGTGGAGGCCTCCCCGGCCACTTCGAGGTCCTGTTCCCGTTCGAGCAGCGACCGCAGCCCCTGCCGGACGATGGAGTGGTCGTCGACGATCACGATCCGGACCGGACCCGGCGGTGCGCTCACCGCGCCCCCGGCCGCCCACCTGGCTTCCTCAGACATCGGTGTCCCCTTCCGCCACCGGCATCGGCACTTCCAGCCTGATGAGCACCCCGCCCATCTTCGCCCTGCCGATGTTGAGCTCACCGCCGAGTTCTTCGGCTCTTGCGGCCATGTTCGCCAGCCCCCGGTGGTGCCCGTTGAGGTCATTGGTGCGCGCCGCCCGCAGAGTTCGCCGCAGCTGCGCAGGATCCCCGGTGCCGTCGTCGGCGATCGACAGCACGATGCGGTCCGTCTCGTACTTCAGGTGCACTGATGCGCGGTCCGCGCCCGAGTGGGTCGCGGTGTTGAACAGGGCCTCGCCGGTCAGCCGCAGCAGCGAGTGCTCGGCCTCGCCGGGCAGCGGCACCGGCTTGCCCTCGATCCGGACCGCGACGTCGACGGAGGTCGGCAGGTGCACGTTGGACAGCCGTTCCAGCAGCACCGGCAGCGAGCCGGGGCCTTCGTCGGCGCCCCGGTGCAGCGCGTAGATCGCCGACCGCAGCTGGGAGACCGCCTGCCGGGTCAGGTCCTTGGCCGCCATGAGCCGCTCGGCGACCTGCCGCGCGTCGGCGCCCATCGCCGCCAGCTCCGACCGGCACACCTCCACGGTCATTCCGGCGCTGAGCACGGCCTGGGTCACGCTGTCGTGCAGCTCCCGCGCTATGCGGTGCCGTTCCTCGTCGATGACCTGCCGCTGCATCGCCTCGGTCAGCCTGCGCTGGACCTCCTGCAGTTCGGCGTTGCGCTCGACGAGGTCCTTGGCCTGCCGGGAAGCTTCCTCGTTCAACTGCTCGGCGCGCCCCTTCAACTGGGCCGCGGTGTGGAACAGGTAGGAGTTGTACAGCGCCACCGCGGCCTGATTGGCCAGCACCCGCAGGACCGCGAGGTCGGTCCCGGTGACTTCCACTCCCGCACCGGGCCGACCCACGACGCCGCCGACCGGCTCCTCGTCGAGCAGCATCGGCGCGCGCACCCAGCCCGGCCCGGCCTCACCCGGTTCGAGCTCCCACGGCCGCTTGCGGATCACTTCGAGCTGCTCGCGGACCTCGGCGGGCAGCTCGTGCTCCTGGTCGATCAGCTCGCCGTCACGGGCGAACAGGAAACCCGGACGTATCCCCCGCAACGCCCCATCGGCGACGCCCAGCAGCACCCACTCGGCTTGCAAGTGCTCAACGGCGGCCACGACGACCGCCTCCACCAGCGCCCTCGGCCCCTCCGCCGAGCGCACCACGGCGCGGGAGATCTCGTCGAGCGCCTGCACGGCCACGGCCAGCCGCTCGTTCGAGCGCCGGTACTCGGGGTAGAACGACCGCTTGCTCGATCGCACCCCGGTGAGCTCACCGAGCGTCGTCTCCCCCGCGCGGACGCGGCCACCACCGGACACCTTCGACCTCACATGGCCTTTCGGAACAACGACTCGATCTCCTCCTGGGTGACCTGGCGGGGATTGGTCGCCAGGCACGCGTCCTTCATCGTCGTCCTGGCCAGGTGCGCGACGTTGTGCTCGCCGACCCCGAGGCAGGACAAACCCCGCGGAACGCCCACCGAGTCGGCCAGCTCGCGGACCCGATCGGCCAGCACCTCGGCAACCTCGGCCGCGGGTACGCGGTCGGTGTCGATGCCCGCAGCGGCGGCCAGCGGCACGTAGCGAGTCGGACTCTGTTCCGCGTTGAACCGGATCACGTGCGGCAGCAGGACCCCGTTGATCACGCCGTGCGGCGCGTCGAGCAGCCCGCCGACCTGGTGGCTCATGGCGTGGGTGGCGCCGAGGATCGCATTGGTGAACGCCATCCCCGCCGCCAACGACCCCTGCGCCATCGCGTTGCGCGGCTCCTGGGCGGCCGGATCCAGCAGGGTCCGCAGCAGGTTCCTGGTCACCAGGTGCACGGCGTGCAGCGAATGCTGATCGGTCAGCACGTTGTGCGCGAGCGAGACGTAGGACTCCATGGCGTGGGTGAGCGCGTCGAGACCGGTCGCAGCGTTCAGCCAGTCCGGCATGGTCGTCAGCAGCCGCGGATCGATGACCGAGATTTCGGGGACCAACGTCCTGCTGATGATGGTCACCTTCGTCGCGTGGGTGGTGTCGGTGACCACGCAGAACTGGGACACATCCGCCCCGGTTCCCGAGGTCGACGGCACCATGACCAACGGCGGGATTGGGTTCACGACCCGGTCGACGCCCTCGTAGTTCAGGATGTGCCCGCCGTTGGCGGACACGATCGCCACGCCCTTGGCCGCGTCGATGCACGAGCCGCCGCCGACGGCGATGATCACGTCCGCGCCGGCCTGAGCATATTCGCAGTAGGCCGCCTGCACCTCGTGGTCCTTCGGGTTCGGCGTCAGCTCGTGCCAGACGACCGGCTCCAGACCCACCTCGCGCAGGTGCACCACTGCCTCGCGCACCCATCCCGCCTCCACGATGCCGGGATCGGTGACCAGGAAGGGACGGCGCGCGCCGAGGCGTCGAGCCGAGTGGCCCAGCTCGGCCAGCGAACCGTGGCCGAACACGATTTCCGGCGCGTGGAACTTCGCCAGGGCCGGACGCTGTTCGCCGACATCGTCGCGGCTGGATTGGCGCGGCACGCCCACATGTTCGAACGCGATTTTCAGCTCCGGCATTCTCGTGGCCCTCCCGACTCACCGATGAGCCTCGCCCGCGAACGAGTCCGGCCGGTGCGCGGCCCGCGGCGAGACCGGCTGCAAGCAGACCAGCAGCATTACTGTGGGGTAAACCACAGGTGAACCTACAGCCGGGGACTGTACCTCGGAACTGCCCGGATGAGCACCCCCGACCTGTCCGATCGGACAGGTGCGCTACACGGTTTCTTCGAGTAGGAGGCGCAGCCGGGCTTCGAGCACGTTGCGCTGCGGAGCATCCGGCGCCATCAGATCCCGTGCGCTTTCCAGCACCTCCAGATCGTCGCGGCCCGCATCGGTGTTGGCGAAGCGCCAGAGCAGTTCAGGGTCTCCGCTGCCCAGCACCCAGCCGCGCAGCGCCGCCACGAGCTCGTCGCGCTCGGCCCGGATCGCGACGGACTCCGAGCGCGGCAGCAGCAGTCCGGCTCTATCCACGGCGGCGCCGGCGTCGCCATGGCGCAGCGTCTCGCGGAGGGCGTGCAGGTCGCTGTCCACATCCGCCGCGATGCGGTACGGCCTGGTCTTCACCACGTGCTGCCCCAGGGCGTTGCGGATGCGGTGGATCTCCACCCGGACCGTGGTGGGGTTGCCCTGCTCCCCGTGCAGCAGCAGCGCGAGCCGCTCCGCAGTCAGCCCGCCGGGGTTCATCGCCAGCAGCGCGAGGATTTCGGCGTGCCGCAGGCTCAGATCATGCCGAACACCGTCCACTGTGGCCGCTGGAACCTCGTCGCCGAGCAGTTTCAACGACAACTGCGGCCGGCGACGAGACCGGGGCTGCCCGACGCGCAGCAGGTAGCCGCCGTCGAGCGGTTCGACCTCGGCGTCCTCACCGTCGTCCAACCGGACCGTTCCGCTGTCGTCGAGACCCATCCGCTGCCCCGGCACGAACCGCGCCGAGGGTGTGCTCGCGACGATCCGTCCACTGGGGCTCAGTAGTGCCGCATCCCGACCGGACTCGGTGAGGTGGTGGGCGTTGCGCTCCCGGAACAGGTCGTCGGAGGCGGCCAGGCGCCAGCGGAGCTCACCTTCGACCAGCCGCGCACCGGCCACCACGAGCGCGAGCAGCGCCGGGTGCATCGTGTGCAGCGGTCCGCTGAGGTCGACCGCGCCGAGCAGCGCACCCGTATCCGGATCGCGGACCGGACAGGCGGCGCAGGTCCACGAGTGGTAAGTCCGCACGAGGTGTTCGGCGGAGTGAATCTGGACGGGAGCACCGGTGGCGAGCGTGGTGCCCATCGCGTTGGTGCCGATCGCGCTCTCGGCCCACCGGGTGCCTTCGGCGAGCAGGACCCGGTCGGCGTCCCGGCAGACCTGGGCGTCACCTTGCCGCCAGAGGATGTTGCCGTCGGCATCGGTGACGATCATGACGTGGCTGGTGCTGTCGGCCGCGTCGAGCAACGTCTGGCGCAGCATCGGCACCCAACGCGCCAGCGGGTGCGCCTGGCGAACGTCGTCGAGCCTGCCGGAGTCGAACGCCAGCGGTGGTTGCCTGAGATCGGGATCGATCCGGGCCGCCAGCGAACGCCTCCAGGACTCGAAGATGACCGGTCGCGGCTCGTGCGAGAGCCGGTCACCGGCCAGGACGGCAGCGTGCACCCGCTCGAGCAGTCGGGCCCGCTCGAGCGGATCAACCGAGGTGTCGTAGCTGGTGTCCATTCGCCTGCGCAGAAGTGTCGAGAACGCGGAACATCCGGTCGCGGAAAGATTCATAGTGCGGGGTGACACAGGTTACGGGCAAGTGCTCCCGCGATACCGGTTCGCCCCGTTGCAACGTCGCTGCAACGTTGCGACTCCTAGCTTCTCGCCACACCAGAGGCATGAGTGGCCCAGGTCACCGACGGCCCGCGGAGGGTCGCACCAGCACACGAGAGGCGAACAGATGGTTCTGCATGCAGCGCCGGGCACGGCGGGTTCGGCGGTCGAGTTCCGTTCGCGTTACGACCACTTCATCGGCGGCGAGTACATGGCCCCGGCCGGTGGGGGTTACTTCGAGAACCCCACGCCGGTGACGGGCCAGGTGTTCACCGAGATCGCGCGCGGCACGGCCGCCGACGTGGAACGCGCCTTGGACGCCGCCGAGGGCGCCGCGCCCGCGTGGGGCCGCACGTCGGTGGCGGAGCGGTCGGGGATCCTGCTCAAGATCGCCGATCGCATGGAGGCCAACCTGGAGAAGCTCGCGGTCGCCGAGAGCTGGGACAACGGCAAGCCGGTCCGCGAGACGCTGGCGGCCGACATCCCGCTGGCGATCGACCACTTCCGCTACTTCGCGGGGGTGCTGCGCAGTCAGGAAGGGTCGATCTCACAGATCGACGACGACACCGTGGCCTACCACTTCCACGAGCCGCTGGGCGTCGTCGCCCAGATCATCCCGTGGAACTTCCCGCTGCTGATGGCGACCTGGAAGCTGGCGCCGGCCCTGGCCGCGGGCAACGGCTTGGTGCTCAAGCCCGCCGAGCAGACACCGGCATCGATCCACGTGCTGATCGACCTCATCGCCGACCTGCTACCCGCGGGCGTCCTCAACGTGGTCAACGGATTCGGCGTGGAGGCGGGCAAGCCGCTGGCCTCCAGCTCCCGGGTGCGCAAGGTCGCCTTCACCGGCGAGACCACCACCGGCCGGCTCATCCTGCAGTACGCCAGCCAGAACATCATCCCGGTCACCGTCGAGCTCGGTGGCAAGAGCCCGAACATCTTCTTCTCCGACGTCGCCGACGCCAACGACGCCTTCTACGACAAGGCTCTGGAAGGGTTCGCGCTGTTCGCCCTCAACCAGGGCGAGGTGTGCACGTGCCCATCACGGGTGCTGATCCAGTCCAGCATCTACGACGCGTTCCTCACTGACGCGGTGGCCCGAACCGAGAACATCAAGCAGGGCAACCCGCTGGACACCGAAACCCAGATCGGCGCCCAGGCCAGCAACGACCAGCTGGAGAAGATCCTGTCCTACATCGACATCGGCAAGCAGGAAGGCGCGGAGGTCCTCACCGGCGGCCACCGGGTCGAGCTCGAAGGCGACCTGGCCGGCGGCTACTACGTGGCGCCGACGGTGTTCGCGGGCCACAACAAGCAACGGATCTTCCAGGAGGAGATCTTCGGCCCGGTCGTCTCCGTCACCAGCTTCGACGACTACGACGACGCCATGAAGATCGCCAACGACACCCTCTACGGCCTCGGCGCCGGGGTGTGGTCCCGCGACGGCAACACCGCCTACCGCGCCGGCCGCGACATCCAGGCCGGCCGGGTGTGGGTGAACAACTACCACGCCTACCCCGCCCACGCCGCGTTCGGCGGCTACAAGCAGTCCGGCATCGGGCGCGAAACCCACAAGATGATGCTGGACCACTACCAGCAGACCAAGAACATGCTGGTCAGCTACTCCAACAACGCGCTGGGCTTCTTCTGATGGGCAGCGACCGAGTCGCGGTGACCCCTGAGGCGGCGGAGCAGATCCGCCGCCTCCGGGCGCAGCACGGGCCGGTGATGTTCCACCAGTCCGGCGGATGCTGCGACGGCAGCGCACCCATGTGCTACCCGGCGGGCGAATTCGCCACCGGCGAAGCCGACGTGCACCTCGGCGACCTGGCGGTGGACAGCGAACCGGTACCGGTGTGGATGTCCAGATCGCAGTTCGAGTACTGGAAGCACACCCACCTCACCATCGACCTCGTGCCCGGCCGGGGCAGCGGATTCTCCCTCGAAGCCCCCGACGGTGTCCGCTTCCTCATCCGGTCCCGCCTGCTCACCGAAGAGGAATGGAAACGACTGGATGCGAGCTGAACACGAGCCGAGCCGCGTTGTGCTTGTCGGCCCGCCGGGCGCCGGCAAGGGAACGCAGGCGGAAGCGATTTCGGCCCGACTGGGTGTTCCACACATCTCCACCGGGGACATCTTCCGGCGCAACGTCGGCGAGGGCACGGATCTCGGACTGCGGGCGAAGTCCTACCTGGACAGCGGTGCCCTGGTTCCGAACGAGCTGACCAACGAAATGGTGCGTAGACGTCTCAGTGAGGGCGACGCCGATGGCTTCCTGCTCGACGGGTTCCCCCGGAACCGGGAGCAGGCCGAGTTCCTCGACGACACGTTGCGAAGCTCCGGACGCACTGTTGACGTAGTGCTGGAGCTGCAAGTGCCTGCGGAGGAAATCGTTCGTCGCCTCAATGGCAGACGCGTTTGCGGCACGTGTGGGCGAAGCTGGCACGTGGAGTTCAACGCCACGAGGGCGGAGGGCATCTGCAACGCCTGCGCCGGTCCGCTGCACCGGCGCGACGACGACTGCGAGGACGCGATCCGGCGCCGTCTGCAGCTCTACGAGCAGCAGACCGCACCGATGCTCGCGAACTACCAGGAGAAAGACAGGCTGGTGCGGGTCGACGCGTCCGGTCCGGTCGACGCTGTCGGCGAGCGGGTGGCCGTCGCGCTCGGCGCCCGATCGAACAACGGCGCAACGTCGCCGCAACGTTGACCGCCGTAGGTTCATCCAACCGGTTGACGGATCCGGGAAAGCCACACTGAAAAAGCGATCACGCCGTCACACGATCGCGTCGAGAGGTCGGAAGTGGGCAAGCACTCACAGAGCACTTTGGACAATCTGCTCACCGAAGAACGGGTCCATGCTCCGTCCCAGGAATTCGCGGCGCAGGCCAACGCCACGTCGGCACTGTACGAAGAAGCCTCGGCCGATCGGGAGGCGTTCTGGGCGAAGCAAGCCGAGCGGCTGGCCTGGGACACCAAGTGGGACCAGGTCCTGGACTGGTCGAACGCGCCTTTCGCGAAGTGGTTCGTGGGCGGCAAGCTGAACGTGGCCTACAACTGCGTGGACCGCCACGTCGAGGCGGGCAACGGCGACCGGGTCGCGATCTACTGGGAGGGCGAGCCCGGGGATTCCCGCGAGATCACCTACGCCGAGCTGCAGCGCGAGGTCTCGCGAACCGCCAACGCGCTGGCGGCGCTGGGCGTGGGCGCCGGGGACCGGGTCGCGATCTACCTGCCGATGCTGCCCGAAGCGATCTTCTCGATGCTGGCCTGCGCCCGGCTCGGCGCCATGCACAGCGTGGTCTTCGGCGGGTTCTCCTCCGAGGCGCTGCGCACCCGGATCAACGACGCCGAGGCCAAGGTCGTCATCACCGCCGACGGCCAGTACCGGCGCGGCAAGCCCATGCCGCTGAAGGCCAA